>JABHUE010000026.1 GCA_018672825.1 Pseudomonadota bacterium
AACACTGGTTATTCCACCTTTAATCGCAGCCGCCAGCTCACTCTGCATGCTCGCTTTATGTTCTTCGCCAGGCTCTCTTAGGCGAGCTTGAAGATCAATGAGTCCGGGACAGACAATTTGGTCTGTCGCATCAATCTCCGAATCGGCCGAGAACTCGTGACCCGCTTTATGTGGATCAATGATCGCACCATGAGCGATAAACAAATCTCGAATCTGGTCCTCGCCTGAAGCAGGATCAATGACTTGACCGTTTTTAATTTTTAATTTCATGGGAATTATTCTTTATTCATACCCGCCAGCTCAGCCATGATCGCCATTCGTACGGCAATGCCATTGGTGACCTGAGACAGTACGAGCGACCGGTCGCTATCGGCAACATCAGAGGCAATTTCAAGTCCGCGATTCATTGGGCCGGGATGCATGACGACTGCGTCAGGTGCAGCTCGGTTGAGCCGATCCTGATTTAGGCCATAACACCGAAAGTATTCTTGACTGCTTGGAATCAGTTGACCTTCCATGCGCTCAAGTTGTAGCCGAAGCATCATGATGACATCGACACCCTCAAGGCCTTTATCAATATCGGTGAGCGCAGTTACACCAAGTCTCTCAATCTCGGTTGGCAGCAAGGTGGCAGGTGCGACGACCCGTATTTCCTTGGCCCCTAGAATTTGTAGAGCGGCAATTTGTGATCGTGCGACTCTCGAGTGGAGGATATCCCCAACAATCGCAAAGCGGAGTTTCGATATATCTCCTTTATGCGCCCTAATCGTGAACATATCCAACATGGCCTGAGTGGGATGCGCATGGCGCCCATCACCTGCATTAATAATATGAACGTGTGGTGGCACATGGCGCGCGATGAGGTGAGCGGTCCCGCTTGAATTATCCCTTACGACAAAGATGTCAGCATCCATCGCTTCTAACGTCCGAACGGTGTCTAAAACTGTTTCCCCTTTGCGGGTTGAGAGTCGCGATGTATTGAGATTGATAACAGAAGCGCCTAAGCGTTTACCCGCTATTTCAAAAGTCGTGCGTGTGCGGGTGCTGTCTTCAAAAAATAGGTTGACGACGGTATGCCCTGCCAGAAGCGAGCCCTGGCTTTTTCTGACATTTGTGTCTGATGAAATAAATTGTGCCGCACTATCGAGAAGTTGTAAAAGGCGTTGTCGATCAAGACCCTCAATCGCCAAGAAATGAAGCAGACGACCTCCTGAATCAATTTGCAGGGGTTGCGAAGAAGAATTCTTAATCTCGATTGGCATCAGCGCAATTTAGTTGGTGGTTTAGGTAAGTTTGAAGGATTAATTCAGCTGCTATTTGATCTCTTAGTGTTTCACGTTTTTTAATGAAACGCTTGCCCGGAACAGTTGCCGAAGAGATTATCTGTTCTGCCGCAATTGAAGTTAGCGTTTCATCGATGAAGTCTACCGGAAGGTTATATCGCGTATTTAACTTAGCGGCAAAATTTCTGGCTGCGCGGGCCAGTTCTGTTTCGCTATCGATTGAGGTGAGCGGGATTCCAACGACCAGGCCGTCAGGTCGCCATTCATCGATTAATGCCTTAATTTCAGTCCAAGGGCCTTCTTTTCCAGAATTGCTAACGGTTCCAATCGCCTGGGCGGTGCCGGTCACATCTTGCCCGGTAGCGACTCCGATGCGTTTCGTTCCAAAGTCAAATCCGATAAATGTTCGACTCATGCGTGACCCATCTGTGACGATAGACGTGCGGGATTGAGACCCATCGACTCGATTGCTTGTTGCCACCGCGTGTCGACTGGGATCGAAAAGATAATTTCAGGATCTGCTTTCACTGTCAGCCAGGAGTTTTGGTGAATTTCGGATTCAAGCTGACAGGGCGCCCAACCTGCATAACCGAGGCTGAGTAGAGCGCGACTGGGGCCATCGCCCGTCGCCATCGACTCAAGGACATCCCGAGACGATGTGAGGCCGAGGTCAGGCCCTATCCGAAGGGTCGAGTCCCAGTCGCCGGTTCCCGCATGAAGGACAAGACCCAGCTCGTTATGAACGGGCCCGCCAATGTAGACGTGATCATCTGAAACAAGACTGCCCTGGTCTTTTTTGATCTCGAGTTCGCTCAGAATATCACTCAGCTTTAGGGTTTCCATCGGACGATTAATAATGATTCCAATCGCACCTTCTTTGTTGTGTTCACAAATGAGAGTCACTGTTTTTTCGAAATTTGGGTCCTGAAGTTTTGGCATCGCGACGAGAAAGTGATTAGCGAGTGATGGAAAGTCTGATGTTTCTTGCATCACTCCCCCGTTAGAATCGTGCCGCTGGGCTCAAAACGCCATGTTCGCGTGATATGAAGGGTGTCAGTGGCAGACTGAACGGTACCAGGAAGTGGATCATAAGGGGCTGCGTTAATCGCGATGTTCTGTGCAAATTGGTCGAGCTGTTTGTTGCCAGAAGACGCTAGGATTTTTGTGTCCCGAACCGCGCCACTGGCTCCAACTGAGACCATCAAAAGAACATCACCTGTCATAGGGGCTGACCCATTGCGATGAATTTGACTCTGGCCAAGCCCTTCGACGGCCTGCCGCCATCTCGCCATCCATTCCCCAAGGTCATCGGGAGTTTGATGGGACGTGATGAAGCGCTCTCTTGAAATCCGGGATACGTCTGCTTCGATTTCAGCAATTTGGGTTCGGTATTGCGTAATTTGAGGATTATCTGATCGTGTATCGACAGTTGGCGAACGGACGTCGGGTATTGGGGAGAAAAGATCAGAAGACGTTTTAACCGGCGTTTGCGTGGAAATGACGACTTCGATAGCCGTCATTGGAGGGGTCGAGACCGAAAATGTGAGCCCGAATCCAACGCCGAAGATAATCACCAGATGCGCGATTACCGAGATCAAAAAGGCGCGTTGGGACTTGAATACGTTAGAAGTTGAGGATTTGGCCAGAGATGAGTTTGGTATCGTTACCTGATCGGCAAACGACGCGATTAGCCCCAAGCGCTTGGAGGATTTATTGAATTGATAATTCAGAGTGATTTAGCCTCGCCGGTCATTTTAGTCTTTTCTCGACCGTTGGTCATCTCGAACGAGAAATTTCCCAAATTCGAAGATTAGTGTTTTTTTTAGGTATCTGACACGTTAGAATTAGGAAACTTCACGCAACATCCAAACGGCAAGTTCGCTCGTTCGAGCCAAGCCGTGATTTGACGCCTTAACCTCTCAAACCATTGAATAATAGGTTAAATTTAAATCACCACTCACTAGATGAGTAGTTTTCCTGATATTTCAGTTGTGCGGCAGGTGGTCATTGACGCCGCCAAGAGGACCGGTTTGTCGACTTTTGGTTTTCACGCTTCCGAGGCGAAGGGCGATGGAAGCGTCGTTACCGAGTTTGATCACAAGATGCAGGAGTTGATTCTGACGCAACTGACTCGGACGTGGCCTGAGTACTCTTTCCTTGGCGAGGAGATGGAGCATGACGAGCAGGCGAAGGTGGTCGAGTCCAGAGACAATGGGTTTTGGGTATTGGACCCCATTGACGGCACCACAAATTTCTCGATGGGCTTTCCGTTTTATGGCGTGTCACTTGCTTTAGTTGTCGATGGACAGGTGAGACTTGGGGTCGTATTTGATCCGGTCAGAGGGGAGTGTTTCAGTGCCGTTCAGGGAAAGGGTGCGGAATTAAACGGAGTTGCACTCAGTACACCCAAACATCCGTTTGCTCTTCGCGATTGTGTTGCGAATGTTGATTACAAAAGGCTGGTGTCCGGACTTGCAGACCGATTAGTAAGATATCCCCCATATCGATCTCAGCGAAACCTCGGTTCATCGGTTCTGGAGTGGTGCTGGGTGGCAGCCGGTCGTCTACAGCTCTATCTGCATGGGGGGCAAAGAATGTGGGATTACGCGGCGGGCAGTCTCATTCTGAGAGAAGCAGGCGGCAGTTTTTCAACGATTCAAGGGAATTCTTTAGACTGCCAAAAATTCACAAAGCGTTCAGCCCTCGCAGCTGTAACCCCCGAGCTACATCAGCTTTGGTTGCGGTGGGTCAAAGAGAATTAGGGTGCCCGAGTCAACAAGGTGTCCGTTTATATGGAAATGACCAATTTTGACTATTACTTGTTTGAATAGGTCGGCATAGTCAATATCAAGATATGGAGGCTGGCATACCGGGCGTATGTCTGAAACTTGGAAAAACGTATTTGTTTATGGAGCTGCGACGATAGCAATCCCTAGAGGTCAATCATTATGAGTAGTTCATCCGCGAGTAACGAAGTCACTGTGTCGAGAGCTGATAAAGCGAATGCGATTCGCGCGCTTGCAATGGATGCCGTTCAAAAAGCGAAAAGTGGGCATCCTGGTATGCCGATGGGAATGGCCGATATCGCCGAGGTGCTTTGGAATGACTATCTCTCGCACAGCCCAATGAATCCGGTTTGGCCGGATCGTGATCGCTTTGTTTTATCGAATGGACATGGTTCGATGTTGCATTATGCGCTTCTCCATCTCGCAGGTTATGACCTGCCGATTGAAGAGCTTAAAAACTTCCGTCAGTTGCACTCGCGCACACCGGGGCATCCGGAATATGGTTATGCCCCAGGCGTCGAGACGACGACTGGCCCGCTTGGACAGGGTGTGAGTAATGCTGTCGGAATGGCGCTTTCAGAAAAAATGCTTGCTGCTGAATTCAATCGTGAAAGCCTTAATATTGTTAATCACTACACCTACGTGTTTTTGGGTGACGGGTGTTTGATGGAGGGAATCTCGCATGAGGCTTGCTCCTTGGCCGGCACGCTTGGCCTCGGGAAACTTATTGCATTTTGGGATGACAATGGCATCTCAATTGATGGCGAGGTTGGCAATTGGTTCACTGATGACACACCGGCGCGATTTAGGGCCTATGGATGGCAGGTGATCGACCGTATTGACGGTCATGATGCTGAAGCGATCGCAAGCGCTATTGAACAAGCGCGGGGAAATTCTCTGGAACCGACTTTAATTTGTTGTCGAACGATTATTGGCCGCGGCTCTCCGAATAAACAGGGCAAGGAATCGAGTCACGGTGCGCCGTTGGGTGATGATGAGATTGCGCTAACAAGAGAAACAATTGATTGGCCTCACGAGGCATTTATCATTCCAGAGGAGATTCAAGCTGCTTGGAATGCTGTATCTGCAGGGTCGGCCCGAGAAACAGAGTGGCAGGCCCGCTTTAATAATTATCGAGACGCCCATCCCGTACTTGCGGGCGAGTTTGAGCGCCGGGTGGCTGGAAAATTGCCCGTTGACTGGTCGCAAAGTGCCCAGGCTTTTATTGACGCACTCAACGAAGACGCGACCACAGTGGCCTCTCGAAAAGCATCTCAAATGACGCTGGATGGATTTGGTCCCTTGCTGCCTGAACTCGCGGGTGGGTCTGCTGATCTGGCTGGATCAAATTTAACGATTTGGTCAGGCTCAAAGCCTGTGTCTCGAGAGGACGCGAGCGGGAATTACATCTATTTTGGCGTCCGAGAGTTCGGGATGGCGGCCATCTGTAATGGCATCAGCTTGCACGGCGGTTTTATTCCCTATAGTGCAACCTTTCTAGTTTTCTCTGACTACGCTCGCAACGCATTACGCATGGCAGCACTGATGAAGATTCGTCAGGTTTTTGTGTTTACCCATGATTCGATTGGTTTGGGTGAGGATGGACCGACTCATCAACCGGTTGAGCATGTGGCGAGCCTTCGATTGATTCCGAATATGTCACTTTGGCGACCTTGCGATGCGGTAGAGACGGCAGTTGCGTGGCGTTACGGAATCGAGCGTCAGGACGGACCCACGAGCCTGGCGCTTTCGAGACAGAATCTTCCGCATCAAGTGCGGGATGCCTCGACACTTGAGAATATGACTAGAGGGGGGTACGTGCTATTGGATTCGGAGGGTGGCGAACCTGAAGTAATCCTTATCGCGACGGGTTCGGAGGTCGCGCTGGCGATGGATTCAGCAACCGTTTTGCGTGAGGCAGGTAGAAGAATTAGAGTGGTGTCGATGCCGAGCAGTGATGTTTTTGATGCTCAGGATGAATCCTATCGGGAGAGCGTTCTACCGCGTGCGGTGAGTTGTCGAATTGCGATCGAGGCTGGCGTTTCTGACGGCTGGCGAAAATATGTTGGTCTTGACGGCGCCGTGATCGGGTTGGATCGATTTGGCGAATCCGCGCCAGCAGAAGCTGCATTCGAATATTTTGGTTTCACGGTTGAAAATATCGTCAATCAAGTGAACGCAATAATCTGAAGAATTTTTCACTATTTACTAAAGGAGATCAGCCCATGGCGATCAAAGTCGCAATTAATGGTTTTGGCCGAATTGGACGTAACGTGTTTCGTGCAATGTTTGAGTCGGGACAGCAAGATCAGTTTGAGGTAGTAGCCGTAAATGATTTGGGGGATGCGGCTACCATCGGTCACCTTCTTCAATACGATACGGCACACGGCCGATTTGGTGAGACCGTGACCGTAGAGGGTGATGCCTTTCTGGTGGGAGGCCGGCGGGTTCAGGTGTTTGCGGAGCGTGATCCTGCCCAACTGCCGTGGGGAGATTTGGGCGTTGATGTTGTGATGGAGTGCACCGGATTTTTTACAAGCAAAGAAAAAGCCAGTGCGCATCTTGCCGGTGGTGCAAAAAAAGTAATTATTTCCGCACCCGGTGGTAGCGATGTGGATGCCACTATTGTCTATGGTGTGAATCATGGCGTGCTGAAAAGCAGTGATACGGTGATCTCGAATGCCTCGTGCACAACCAATTGCTTGGCGCCGCTTGTGAAACCCCTGCACGATGCCATTGGCTTAGTCGGCGGATTGATGACCACAATTCATGCATACACCAACGATCAAGTTTTGACCGACGTCTATCATACGGATCTTCGTCGCGCCCGCTCTGCGACGCAGTCAATGATTTTGACCAAAACAGGCGCAGCAGCAGCTGTGGGTCTCGTGCTTCCTGAGTTAAACGGCAAGTTGGATGGATTCGCAATCAGAGTGCCAACGATTAATGTATCCATGGTTGACCTGACGTTTGAGGCGGCGCGCGAAACGTCCGTGGAGGAAGTCCATGGATTGATGCGGGCTGCAGCAGATGGACCGCTTAAAGGCATATTGGATTACAACGATAAACCGCTGGTCTCTTCGGACTTTAATCACTGCCCAGCCTCGTCTACTTACGATGCGGCAATGACAAGAGTGGTTAATGGGAAGACCGTCAAAGTGTGTTCCTGGTATGACAATGAATGGGGCTTTTCCAACCGGATGCTAGACACCTGCATTGCGTTAATGAATGCGGCTTGAACGAGGAATGACCGTACTATTTCAAGTGGTGCTCTGTATTTTTAAAAACTGGGCGCTGATATCGCAATGACTATTTTAAAGATGGTCGATCAGGACCTTGCGGGTAAACGGGTCATGATTCGGGAGGATCTTAACGTTCCGGTCAACGATGGTCAGGTCGCCAGTGATGCGCGTATTCGTGCGGCAATCCCCACGATTCAGTTTGCAATCGATGCTGGCGCGAGTGTGCTTTTGTTATCCCATTTGGGCAGACCCAGCGAAGGTGAGTTCGAGCGGCGTTTCTCACTTGAACCGGTGGCCAGACATTTGTCATCGTTACTGGGCAGTCCGGTTCGGCTCGAAAAGAGCTGGTTGGATGGCGTCCAGATAGAGTCGGGAGAGGTCGTCCTTTGTGAGAATGTCAGGTTTAACGAAGGTGAGAAAACAAACAATACAGATCTTGCAAAAAAAATGGCAAAGCTTTGCGATGTGTTTGTGATGGATGCGTTTGGAACGGCCCATCGTGCCCATGCGTCGACACACGGTGTTGGTCTTCACGCTCCCATGGCTTGCGCAGGCCCCTTGCTTGCGGGCGAATTGAAGGCTTTGGGGCAGGCGCTTAATAATCCAGCGAGACCGATGGTGGCTATTGTCGGAGGGTCCAAGGTGTCTACCAAGTTGACCGTGCTGGAGTCACTCACTCAAAAAGTTGATCAACTCATTCCAGGTGGAGGTATTGCTAATACTTTTATTGCGGCAGCAGGCTTTTCAGTGGGTCAGTCGCTTGTTGAGGCTGACTTGATCGGCCAGGCAAAAAAAATGATGGATAACGCGGTAGCGTGTGGGCGGGAAATACCGGTGCCGACTGATGTGGTCGTAGGGAAAATGTTTTCTGCTGATGCGAAAGCGATTACAAAATCAGTGAGCGATATTGCGGATGATGACATGATTTTTGACATCGGCCCTGAAACTGCATATCGTTTTGCGGGCATGATGCAAGAGGCAGAAACCGTTGTGTGGAACGGTCCAGTTGGTGTCTTCGAATTTGATCAATTTGGAGAGGGTACTCGTATCTTAGGAGAGGCAATTGGCGCATCGAAGGCATTTTCAATCGGAGGCGGCGGCGATACTTTGGCAGCGATAGATAAGTACAATGTCTCAGATCAGATTTCTTATATTTCCACAGGCGGTGGTGCGTTCCTCGAATTTCTTGAGGGCAAGAAATTACCCGCGGTTGCGATGCTTGAGGGACGCTCTTACGTTTGAAGGGAAGGACAAATATGAAACATTTTAAAAAGGCCTGGCGAAATTGATCGCTAAACGTCGTACCAAGATTGTTGTTTCGCTTGGTCCGTCAACGGATCGAGCAAAAGCGATGTCGGCGATGGTCGAGCAGGGCATTGACGTGGTTCGTCTCAATATGTCTCATGGATCTCAGGACGATCATCGTCGTCGAGTCGAGTTGGTACGAGACGCTGCTGAGAAGCATGGCCGCTCTATTGGTCTTCTCGTCGATCTTCAGGGGCCCAAAATCCGGATTGGCGAGTTTGTGAATGGGAAGATTCAGCTTCGCAATGGAAAAAATTTCTCAATCGATTCCGCCTTGGGAGAGCGAGAAGGCAATGAGCAGGTCGTCGGAACAAGCTATACGAGTCTCGTTGATGACGTTAATTCCGGCGATCGCTTGCTTCTCGACGATGGAAATATCGTTTTAGAGGTAAAAAAAGTCGAAGGCACGACGATTTTGACTCGCGTCATCGTTGGCGGTGAGTTGTCGAATTCAAAGGGCATTAATAAGTTAGGCGGCGGCTTATCGGCTGAAGCACTCACTGAAAAAGATCATGAGGATATCCGTTTTGCTGCGGAGATTGGCGCTGACTATTTAGGTGTGTCTTTCGTGCGACACGGTGCTGATGTGGAAACCGCCCGTATGCTGTTACGGGCGGCAGGTAGCGATGCACATGTGATTTCAAAAATCGAACGCCGCGAAGCGATTGATAATATGATTGAAATCGTGACCGCGTCGGACGCGATTATGGTTGCCCGCGGTGACCTGGGTGTAGAGATTGGTGATGCTGAAGTGCCCGCCGTGCAAAAAAGTCTCATCAGTGAGGCACGCAATCAAAACACAATCGTGATCACTGCGACTCAGATGATGCAGTCGATGGTGAGCAGTCCTCAGCCCACTCGAGCCGAAGTCTCCGATGTCGCCAATGCGGTATTGGATGGCACTGACGCCGTTATGCTTTCAGCGGAAAGTGCAGTGGGACGCCATCCCGTTAAAGTGGTCGCAGCGCTTAACAGAATTTGTCTGGCAGCAGAGCGTCATCGAAAAGTATTGGTTTCGGGCCATCGAATGGAATCGCGTTTTGATTCGGCCGAAGAAACGATTGCAATGGCAACGATGTATACCGCCAATCACTACAATGTGGTGGGTATTTTGACGCTGACAGAGTCGGGGACGACAGCAAAGCTGATGTCGAGAATAAGCTCCGGGATTCCCATTTATGGGGTCACGAGAAACGAGGAGACCCAACGAAGGATGAGTCTTTATCGCGGGGTTTATCCTTTGGCTTATGATGCAACTGAGGTGCCGCGGGGCGATGTCAACCGTGCGGTGATCGCAGAGCTTGAGTCTCGGGGGTTAGTAAAGGATGGTGATAGGCTAATTATCACGAAAGGTGATCTTTCGGGTGTGGAAGGCGGTACGAATTCGATGAAAATTGTTAAAGTCGGTGATGTTGTCGGTGAGCGCGATTGATCTTTCCTAGTGGGTATCTGTAAAAACATAAGTTCTGATTAGAACTGCAACACGGGCCCTTTTTAATGATCTGGATCGTCGTAACAAGAAATGACAAACAGTTAGGAGAAAAATCATGGGAATGATTTCAATGCGGCAACTGCTCGATCACGCAGCGGAGCACAATTATGGTGTGCCGGCATTTAACGTTAATAACCTTGAGCAAATGCGCGCGATTATGGAAGCTGCCGAAAAAACGGATAGCCCGGTGATCGTCCAAGCCTCGGCCGGCGCGCGATCTTATGCGGGAGCGCCTTTTTTGCGACATTTGATTGTGGCGGCCGTTGAGGAGTGGCCTGATATTCCTGTTTGCATGCACCAGGATCATGGCGCATCACCTGCGGTATGTCAGAGATCCATACAGTTAGGTTTCACGTCAGTGATGATGGATGGTTCACTGGGAACAGATATGAAAACACCGATGTCGTTTGAGTACAACGCGGACGTCACTCGCCGAGTGGTTGATATGGCGCACTTCTGCGGGGTGTCGGTTGAAGGAGAGCTCGGCTGCTTGGGTTCGCTTGAAAGCGGCATGGCGGGTGAGGAAGACGGCTCAGGTGCGGAAGGAAAATTAAGTCAGGATCAACTTCTCACTGATCCCGAGGAAGCGGCTCAGTTCGTGAAGGAAACGGGCGTCGATGCGCTAGCCATTGCCATTGGAACCAGTCATGGCGCTTATAAATTTACCCGACCGCCGACCGGCGATATCCTCGCCATTGATCGGATTAAAGAAATTCACGCGCGCATCCCAGATACGCATCTTGTCATGCACGGCTCATCTTCAGTGCCCCAGGACTGGCTTGCCATCATTAATGAATTTGGCGGCGATATGGGGGAAACCTACGGCGTTCCGGTAGAGGAGATTCAGGAAGGGATTAAACACGGGGTGCGTAAGGTGAATATTGATACTGACCTCAGAATGGCATCAACGGGTGCTATTCGAAGATATATGCACAACAATCCATCAGCTTTTGACCCACGCAAGTATCTGGGTGAGGCGACTAAAGCCATGAGTGAGATCTGTGTTGATCGTTATGAGGCTTTTGGTACCGCCGGCCAAGGGTCCAAAATAAAAGCCCTTGATTTAGAGGTAATGGTGGAGCGCTATGACTCCGGAGAGCTTGATCCAACCGTCTATTAGTTCTTAATATTTTCGAAAAGGGCGGCAAAAGCCGCCCTTTTTAGTTTCCAACGCTCAGTGGCTCCAAGCTTTCTGAAATTTTAAGAAAATACGCCGTTAGAACTTGGTGAAGCGCTAAACTCTTTTATCTCAATGAAGAAAATCGCACATATCATTACGGGGCTTGGCGTCGGCGGCGCAGAAACGTTCTTGTTGAGATTAATTCCCGAACTTGAAAAATCAGGTTTCCAGTCAGTTGTTATTTATCTAACGGGGACAGGCGACTGCGTCGATGCCTATGCAAAAAAAGGAATTTCCGTTATTTCATTGGGAATAACCTCTCCGGGTCATGCCGTGATCGGGTTTTGGCGGCTAAGAGCCATCCTTAAAAAAGAAGCGCCAGATATCGTCCAAACCTGGATGTATCACGCGAATCTTCTTGGCGGGTTGGCAGCAAAAACGTTAAAGATTCCGGTTTTATGGGCGATCCGCCAAAGCAATCTGTCGCCAAAAGTGAATAAAAAGCTCACGATGACTATGATCCAGATAGGAGCGAAACTCTCCAAAAAAAATTCTGGTGCAGTTCTTTACAACTCTGATGCGGCAAGAGCCGCACATGAGGCAGTCGGTTTTGATCGAACAAAAAGCATCGTTTTTCCTAACGGTGTTGACCCTGAAAAGTTTATGCCGAATCGCTCGCTTCGAGACGAGGTTAGAGCCAAATTGGGAATTACGCCTGACGCCATCGTTATTGGCCATGTGGCACGCTACGATGTGCAAAAAGATCATCGAACTTTTTTGCAGGCGGTAAATCAAATCCGCAAGCACAACCCGTCTTTAAATGTGATTATGGTTGGTGACGGGGTTGACTGGCAGAATAGTGATTTGACGAGCGATCTTGACCGTGATGAAGCCAGCCAATGGCTCCATTTGTTAGGGCCAAGGAGCGATGTGGCTGGGTTGTACAACGGGATGGATATTTTCTGTTCTTCTTCCATCGGAGAAAGTTGTCCCAACGTCGTTTTGGAAGCCATGATAATGGGATTGCCTTGTGTGGCGACCGATGTTGGGGATGTTCGCCAAATGGTGGGAGATAATGGACTCGTTGTCCCGCCTTCAAGTGTTGAGAAATTAGTGATCGCGCTGACTAATGTCATCGACTCCGATGCGGATAAACGTCGATCGATCGGCGCGTCGCTTCGCCAGCGTGCTCGTCAAGAATACACGCTCGGTAGGGCGGCAAGTCGTTTCGCTGAAGTCTACGAACAACTTTTGATTCCGGGTTAAGGGCGCGTATATCTATGTGCGGAATTGCTGGATTTCGAGACATGACGGGCCGAAACTCTGCGAGTGCACTTCGAGAAATCGGTGAGCAGATGCAGCAACGCCTTGCCCATCGCGGTCCTGATGCAAAAGGGGTTTGGCAAGACGAAGTCGACGGTATCGTGCTTGCCCACCGTCGGCTATCCATTATT
>JABHUE010000110.1 GCA_018672825.1 Pseudomonadota bacterium
AACCGCGCCGTGATATAAACCCGGATGAGGCGGTTGCTGTGGGAGCGGCTATCCAGGGCGGAGTTCTCGGTGGCGATGTCAAAGACGTTCTGCTTCTTGATGTCACGCCGTTGTCGCTAGGTATCGAAACGCTCGGCGGGGTGATGACGAAGTTAATCGAGAAGAATACGACAATCCCGACGAAGGCAAATCAGGTTTTTTCAACCGCAGAAGATAACCAGACCGCGGTTACGGTACACGTGCTTCAGGGTGAACGTGAGATGGCCCAGCATAATAAATCGCTTGGACGATTTGATCTTTCGGACATTCCGACCGCACCGCGTGGAATGCCTCAGATTGAGGTGACGTTTGATATCGACTCCAACGGTATTTTGCACGTTTCAGCCAAGGATAAGGCGACAGGCAAGGAAAATAAGATCAAAATCACCGCAGGCTCTGGCCTTTCTGATGATGAGATTGAGCGCATGGTGCGTGATGCCGAGGAGCATGCCGAAGATGACAAAAAGGCGCGCGAGCTGGTGGATGCCCGAAATCAGGGCGAAGCGATGGTCCATACGGTTCAAAAAACACTGAATGAAGCCGGAGATAAGGTTGAAGCCTCTGAAAAAGACAGCATCGAGAAAGCAATCGCTGAGCTTCAAGCCGTATTAACGAGCGAGGATGTTACTGACATTCAGGCCAAAACCAATACGTTAATGGAAGCGAGTCATAAACTGGCCGAGCAGATGTATCAGGCTGAAAGTGGCAATGGACCTGCCGATGCGTCAACTGGCGGCGAAGGCGCATCCGGGGGTGAAGACGTTGTTGATGCAGAATTTGAAGAAGTTAAAGAGAAAAAAGACGATTAATGTTCTCGCGAACGGGTGCTGGCTTAATCAGGCACTTTTAATTAACAAATAAGCTCTGCGAGGCCGGCTGCATTTGCGCCGGCTTTTGCAGTTGGTTGGATTGCAAAAAAATGGCAAAACGAGACTACTACGAAGTGCTAGGGGTCGAGAGATCCGTGTCTGAGGCTGATATGAAAAAAGCCTTTCGTCGGCTCGCCATGAAATATCATCCAGACCGCAATAAAGAAGATCCTGACGCAGAGCAACGGTTTAAAGAAGCAAAAGAAGCGTATGAAGTCCTGGCGGACAGCCAAAAGCGCTCGGCGTATGACCAATTTGGACATGCAGGGGTTGAACAATCTGCGGGTATGGGCGGTGGTGCCGGTGCCGGTGGATTCGGCGACATCTTTGGCGACATCTTTGGCGATATTTTTGGCGGGGGATCGCGAGGTGGTGGTTCAACCCGTGGTGCCGACCTTCAATATACCCTGGAACTTTCACTTGAAGAGGCAGTTCGGGGCTCGGAGTCGCGCATCCAGGTGCCGACCCAGATCCGCTGCAATACTTGCTCAGGATCAGGCGCTAAACCTGGAACCTCTCCAACCCCGTGCAAGACGTGCAACGGGCAAGGTCAGGTCCGCATGCAACAAGGGTTTTTTTCTATCCAACAGGCTTGTCCGGACTGTCGCGGAAGAGGGACCGTTATCAGTTCTCCCTGTGGCGATTGCCACGGTGCCGGCACATCACAAAAAACCAAGACCCTTCAGGTCAAGGTGCCTGCCGGCGTTGATGATGGCGATCAGATTCGATTGGCGGGCGAGGGTCAGGGCAGCGCCAGCGGTGCGACTGGCGATCTTTATGTACAGATTCGAACCCGCCAGCACCCCATTTTTTCGCGGGATGGCGACAGTCTCTATTGCGAGATGCCAATCAGCGTTGCAATGGCGACTCTCGGCGGTGAGATCGAGATCCCAACCTTGAATGGCCGTGCGCAACTTAAGATCCCGGCTGAAAGCCAATCCGAACGGGTTTTTAGACTTCGCGGAAAAGGCGTCAAAAATGTGCGTTCCGGGGACATCGGCGATCTGTACTGCAAGATCAAGATCGAGACGCCGGTCAATCTGAGCAAAAAGCAGAAAGATGCGCTTCGTGCGTTTGACGATTTGCTCAAGGCTGGCGGTGACCGACACTCGCCTCGGGAGAGTTCATGGTCCGATCGCCTGAAAAGTTTCTTCACCGCGTCTTAGGGTGAGATCTTTTGCTTTTGCTATAGGCCTGATCCTGCAACAGACTAGCCGAGCGTAAATCGTTTCGGGTATGCTTCGCTATATCCTCCACGACTGATGCTCATAGACGTTGATAAAAGTTACAGAAACATCTCTACCTGGCGTGTTAATCGTAGAGCCGCGCGTTTTTGCCGATGATCGGGGATTTTTCATGGAGAGTTTCAATTCTAGAGACTTTTCTGATGCCGGATTACCCACTACATTTGTCCAGGATAATCATTCTCGATCGACTCGTGGCGTGCTTCGTGGCTTGCACTATCAGTATCCAGAATGGCAAGGGAAACTAGTTCGAGCAATTGTCGGCGCTATTTTTGATGTCGCGGTCGACATTAGACACGAATCCCCCCAATTCGGAGAATGGTTTGGTCTTGAGTTGTCTGCTGAGAATCGCAAGCAGCTATATGTTCCGCCTGGATTTGCGCACGGGTTTTGTGTTTTGAGTGACGTTTCCGAAATGACCTATAAATGCACCTCGCTTTACGAGCCTGCCGATGATGCATCGGTCTTGTGGAATGACCCCGATATTGGCATTCAATGGCCGATTCCCGAGCCGATTCTTTCATCGAAAGACATTGATGCGCCTCGACTAAAAGATCTATCTCCGCTTAACGTATCGTCGTAGATATGCGAATTTTAATTTTTGGACGAGTGGGGCAGTTGGGATCAGCGCTTTCTGAACTGCTTTTGGATAAGCACGATCTGGTTTTTTTGGATCAGCCTGAGATTGATTTGGCAAAAATCGATACGATTGATCATCACATTGTTAAAAACCAGCCTGATCTCGTGATTAATGCTGCGGCCTATACAGCGGTGGATAAGGCTGAATCGGAGCCAGACCTTGCCCACCTAATTAACGCGTCAGCTCCTTCGCAAATGGCGGTGAGTTGCGATGAACGCCACATTCCATTTATTCATTTTTCAACAGATTATGTGTTTGATGGGAGGTCCAATCACCCCTACGCGGAGAATGCTGATGTCAATCCAGAAGGAGTCTACGGCAAAACCAAACTCGCGGGCGAGCACGCCGTGGCGGCTGCATGCAGGCGTCACGTGATATTGCGAACATCATGGCTTTATTCCCATGTGGCGAATAACTTTCTGAAAACGATGCTTCGATTGGCGGAAGATAAGCGACCCCTTCGGGTGGTAAACGATCAATTTGGATCACCCACTTTCGCATGGGATCTGGGTAGCGCGACAG
>JABHUE010000113.1 GCA_018672825.1 Pseudomonadota bacterium
AGAAATTCGGGTTGGCCGGAGCCGATTGCGAGCAGCTGTTGCAGATCGGAGACGGAGTTGATGTCGTTATCGCTAGAGGCTACGGCGGTGGGTAGATCAAGGTCGACCGAATGCCGAATGGGCGCATAACAGACTCCGATTGGCTCGTTGCAACCCTGACCGACGGCATCAAGTAGAAGTGTCCCCGGGTCTGATGCAAAGCGCGACAGTGTCAGTTGAAATTGCGCTTCGTTCTCATAAATCCCAACTTCACCGAAAAATTCATCATTCTTGATTTTCCCTTTGGGACGATCCACCTTAGAAATACCAACACCCGCGGGCTTTGCATCAAACGCGAATTTATCGAGGTACATGTAATACCCGGGCGCGATGGTCCAGTTGACCATGACCCGATCTGAAGAGATCACCTCTGTGGAAAAAGCAAACGCTTCTGATGGCTCCAGTAGCTCATCAGAGTCTTGGCCTAGTGCCGTAAAACTTGTAAACGCGAAAACAATGGCCAGCAAATGAGCCTGCAATGCTTTGAAAATGCGTTTAGATTGATCGTTCATTACGGTTTTATTTTGAGTGCTGAGATGATTGGGTAGATTTGAAAGTTTCAGTCTAAAAAACCACAGTTTTAGTACCTGATATGGGTCTTGTATTTCTAATTTAAGCATGTAATTTGAAAGATTGGCTAATCATCATTGTCATCGACGGATTAGAATAAAACCTTTGTCCAACATTATGTCTCCGCTGCGTCGGCCGAGACGCGTTTTTACTACTTTTATATGCCGTTATTTATTGTTGCGTTTATTGCCGTTCCGATTTTTGAGATTTATCTGCTTATCAGCGTGGGCGAGGAAATCGGCGCGCAGTGGACGATTATGGCGGTTATCGGAACGGCGTTACTGGGTGCGGCGTTAGTTCGGCGGCAGGGACTCGCAACGCTAGCAAAATTCAACGCCTCGCGTGGTACGACCGAAGGACCTGCGTTCATTGTTTTTGAAGGATTGGTTTTATTGATGGCGGGAGTTTTTTTGCTCACGCCTGGATTTTTCACAGATGCGCTCGGTTTCTTATGCCTTGTGCCCGCTTTACGGGCCCGGGCGTTACGGGTGTGGATTTCCAAACATTCAGTGGCGGTTAACGAAAATCAGAGAAGATCTTCGGGAGACGTCGTTGATGGGGAATTTCGACGTCTCGATGATTAATCCAACTTTCATGATCGTTAAGCATTAACACGCTCTTGTTCCCGTTAGCCGATCGCTTTATACAGTTTTTATAAATCCTTCCTTTGCTCTTCTGACGCTGTTACTGATCAGATCTAACTGATAATTGCCGTTTTACCAGTTTCGGGGTAGGTATCTTTGCCATCACGATCAGAATTTTACCTCTTAAGACTTGACTTTAAGTTATTAATCCCTATTATTAGCACTCAAATTGGTTGAGTGCTAACGTTCGTTGGCTTACCAAAAATTCCTCCATTACTCATAACTTTAGGAGATAAATCATATGAATATTCGACCGCTGCACGACCGTATCGTGGTGCGACGTCTCGACGAGGAGCGAACCAGCGCTGGCGGAATCGTCATTCCTGATTCAGCAACCGAGAAGCCCATGACCGGCGAAGTTCTTGCCGTTGGTAACGGAAAGCGTCAGGAGAACGGCGAACGACTGACGCCCGATGTGAGCGTTGGCGATAAGGTGATGTTTGGAAAGTATTCCGGTACCGAAGTCAAAGTCGAAGGTGAAGAAGTCCTCGTGATGCGTGAAGACGACATCATGGGTGTTATCGAAGGCTAGCTTGGCATTCGTTAAGACAATTCAAACCGCAAATTTTTAAAGGAACAAAATAATGTCAGCAAAAGAAGTGAAATTTGGCGAAGCCGCCCGAGCTGCCAAACTGCGTGGCGTCAATACGCTCGCAGACGCCGTGAAAGTTACGCTCGGCCCAAAAGGTCGAAACGTCGTTCTCGATAAATCATTCGGTGCGCCGACCGTAACCAAAGATGGTGTATCCGTTGCTAAGGAGATCGAACTGAAAGATAAGTTCGAGAACATGGGCGCTCAAATGGTCAAAGAGGTTGCCTCGAAGACGTCTGATGTCGCCGGCGATGGCACCACCACTGCAACGGTTCTGGCGCAAGCCATGCTGCGCGAAGGCATGAAATCAGTTGCCGCCGGTATGAACCCAATGGATCTCAAGCGCGGTATCGATAAAGCAGTTGGTGCTGTCGTTGAGAAGCTTGCTGGAATCTCCAAGCCTTGCTCTGATCATAAAGAGATTGCTCAGGTCGGCACGGTTTCTGCAAACGCAGATGAGTCTGTGGGCGACATCATCGCCGAGGCGATGGAAAAAGTGGGCAAGGAAGGCGTGATTACGGTTGAAGAAGGCAAGAGTCTGGATAACGAGCTCGACGTCGTAGAAGGCATGCAGTTCGATCGAGGTTACCTGTCTCCTTACTTCATTAATGAGCAGGATTCGATGCAGGCTGATCTTGAGAACCCACTTATCCTGATCAATGATAAGAAGATTTCCAACATCCGAGATATGCTCCCTGTGTTGGAAGCGACTGCAAAAGCCGGCCGTCCGCTTTTGGTGATTGCTGAAGATATCGAGGGTGAGGCGCTAGCCACGTTGGTGGTAAACAACATGCGCGGCATCGTGAAAGTCTGTGCAGTGAAAGCACCTGGATTTGGGGATCGACGTAAAGCCATGCTGCAGGATCTCGCGATTCTCACGGGCGGCCAAGTGATCTCTGAAGAAGTTGGCATGAGCCTTGAAGGCGCAACGCTTGACGATCTTGGATCGGCAAAGCGTGTGCAAGTCAGTAAAGAAAATACCACCGTGATCGACGGCTCGGGTTCTGCGAGTGATATTGAAGCTCGAGTCAACCAGATCCGAGTCCAGATTGAAGAAGCTACCTCTGACTACGACAAAGAGAAAATGCAAGAACGCGTTGCCAAGTTGGCAGGCGGTGTTGCGCTAATCAAAGTCGGGGCCGCAACTGAAGTCGAAATGAAAGAGAAAAAGGCTCGCGTTGAGGAT
>JABHUE010000077.1 GCA_018672825.1 Pseudomonadota bacterium
AAGATCAAACCTGCCGAATTAACGGCGTGATTTGGTCCTGCGGTTATAAAGCCGCAGAAGCTGTTCGAGAATGGACGTACACCAAAGAAGTTCGGTGTGTGGGTAATCAAAAAGATCAATATGGGACGTTGGTGGCAAACTGCTTTGTCAGCGGATACAACCTTAATGCGAGAATCGTATCTGAAGGGCTTGGTCTTGCTTACCGGAAATATTCAGAGCAATACATTCCGGAGGAAGATCAAGCTCGCAAGGCCCGCAAGGGTTTATGGGCAGGAGAGTTTGTAGCGCCGTGGGATTGGCGGACTGGAAAACGACTTAATTGAATTGAAACAACCATCAAGATGGGCTGGATTAAAACGTTGATTGTCGATTGGTTTAGTTTAGGTTAGATTTATAGCAATATGAGATTGCTGAGAATTTTCCTCAAATTTCAGAATGAATAAGCTACCCGACATTGGACGCTTCACCGATGATCCTCTGTCATCTCATACACTTCCAGGCCGCTTTTATTTTGATCTAGATGTGTTCAGTCGTGAACAGGAGAGCATCTTCCATCGAACCTGGCAGTATGCGTGCCATGTCTCAAGACTTGAATCTCCTGGAGATTTCTTTGTGCGTGACATCGGAGATCAGAGCGTATTCGTTGTTCGTGATCAGGACAGTAAGATTCGGGCGTTTCATAACGTGTGCCAGCATCGCGCCCATCGATTGCTCGAGGGATCGGGAAGTGTCAGCTCAGCAATTGTCTGTCCTTACCATCGCTGGGCGTATGAGCTTTCCGGAAAGTTAAGACGCGCTTTGCATAGCGATCAAGTCATGGATTTTTCGAGCTCAGAGATCTCTTTGAGTGAGGTTCGCGCTGAACTCTTCTGCGGTTTTGTCTTTATTAATCTTGATCATCATGCTGACCCCCTGATGACTGACTTATGGGATTTTGAAAAAGAGGTGCTTGAGTTGTCGCCACGTGTCCAAGATCTGAAATTGGCAGATCAGCGGGAAATTCAGCTGAATGCGAATTGGAAAAACTCCGTAGAGAATTATTCTGAGTGCTATCACTGTCCCAATCAGCATCCTGGTCTCGCGCAGGGCTCGCTTGATATGGAGTCCTATCAGATTACAGTACACAAAAAGTTCCATAGTCATGCAAGCCGTGGCGTGGGCGAGGCGACGAGTTACGTTAAATCTGAAGACAGAGGGGGAAAGTCGCGAGAGTTCGGCAGTTGGCTCCTATGGCCAAACTGGGCGATTGAAGTTTATCCCGGCGGTTACCTTAATATTTTTTATCATTTGCCGACAGGACCTGAAACCACAACGCAGATTTGTGAGTGGTATTTTTCGACGAGTGAACCCACAAAAGAGCAGCGAGAGGTGATTGATTTTGTTAACTCTGTTCGCGACGAAGATATTCCGCTATGCGAAACAGTTCAAAAAGGATTACACAGTCTTGGCTATCACCAGGGGCGTCTAATCGCAAATGAAGCGCGAAGTTACTTTAGTGAACATGCGGTTCATGACTTTCAAAAAAAAGTGCTCGAAGCCATCGCCCAAACATAGTTCATTAATGAGTTCGGGAGATTTGAACTGGATCGGCATGACTGTTGTAACGCTTGATCTAAAGGAAACTCGATGCGGTTATGCAGAATGATTTTGGCTCGTGGACAAACTATGAAACTTATCGGACTTATCTTGATATTTTTGAGGTCAATAACTGCCTTAGTCAGGCGATCGATGCGGTTCGGAACGAAACCAGTTACAAAATCAATGCGGATGAACTTCGATCCATTGCACGGGATTTATTTTACGAGCGTATCGGAGCTCACAATTCTCTGCTCCGAGAAGAGTTTTTAGCGGAAGTGAATTTCAACGAGATTGCAGACTTTCTCAACATGGGAGCGAGGGCCGAGCTGAGGTTGGATGAATAATGCCTTTTTTTCTCAATCCCCTCTAGCGTGAGGCTTTGTGAAAAAAATATCTATTTTTGTTGATGTTCAAAATATCTACTACACGACTCGATCAATTTATCGAAGAAATTTTGATTACAACAAATTTTGGGGTGAAGTGACTAAGGGGCGAGAGGTCGTAACAGCAAAAGCATATGCGATAGATCGGGGAGACAAAAAACAAATCGAATTTCAGAATATCCTACGAGCGATTGGCTTTGAGGTAAAACTTAAACCTTTTATTTCGCGAAGTGATGGCTCGTCAAAGGGGGATTGGGATGTCGGTATTGCTATTGATGTTATGGAATTTGCTTCAAAATCGGATATCGTTGTATTAGCCTCTGGTGATGGCGATTTCGGTTTACTTCTTCGACATATTAGAGTCAATTTTAATACCGTCACTGAAGTGTACGGCGTGCCTGAATTGACTTCCGAAGGGCTACGATCAGAGGCGACCACCTTCAACGCGATTGACGATAAATTTCTTCTTCGCTAAGAAGTGGTCGCGCAGGTGTTCGCGTTTTCGATTTAGGTTAGAAGTTTTGTCTATTTCTTGGGATGTCGCCAAAGTTTCAAGACCAAACCAAGTTTTTTTCAGTCTTACTGCGCGCTCTGCTTCTATTGTTTTTTAGTGCAATAATGATCTTTTAAGAAAGTAGTTTGTAATTGTTGTTGTGGCAGGCTGTATTTTGGTAAGGGGTTGGTCCAATCAAGAATAAACGATGAGAACGGATAATGGCGGATTCAATTATTGTAGAAGCTGGAGGTGCTTGGGCGGGTGTGGTACCCAAAGGTGACAAATTAATTATTATTGATTCTAAAGGAGGACAGGGGGTTGATTTTCTTTGCTACAGCGCTGATCATCCAGAAGAGCGATATCACGCACCGAATACCTTAAAGGCAGCGCGTTCGTTGAAATTAACAACCGGACATACGTTGTATTCAGACGATGCCCGACCGATCTTTTTGATCGTTGAAGATACCTTTGGGGGTCACGATACGATCGGTGGTTGCTGCAGTGAAGTGAGTAACGAGATGCTTTATGGAGTAAAAAGCGTAACAGGGTGTCGGGAAAATTTTTTGAATAGCCTCGAGTCATTTGGTCTTGGGCGGCGTGATATCGTGCCCAACATTAATTTTTTCTGCAATGTCCCGGTGAACGTTGACCGCACTCTGACTGAAACGGTGTTTGTTGCAGATCGGGCTATTGTAGGCGCGAGAGTCGTCTTACAGGCGGAGATGAATGCGCTTGCGGTGATCTCAAACTGTCCGCAAGTCAACAACCCTTGCAATTATGGAAATCCAACTGAGATCGAGCTCTGCATATCTAATGCTTAAAAAGTATTTATCACAACGGTTTTTGTTGGTACGCTTTCTAATCACCTAGAGATTTAATCGACTTTGATTTCTGCCAATTAGACCTTCCTGGAAGCAGTTTGATCGTTACCGCATCCGGGCGGGAATAAAGCGCGTTAGCCAACTTGCCGCCAGCATCCCAAATCCGGTGAAGATGAATACCCCTGCCAGTGGGAAGATGGCGAGGACGCCCGAATAAAAGCCTGGAAAAGTCAGACTCGAGATGGATCGATAGCTCCCGAATACGGTAGCCATTTCGGAGCGTTCCCAAGATCTCACGGCTCGGTAAAACAGCGTATTTCCAACCGAGTCGCACAAAACCGCAAATAATGCTGCGAGCAGTATCAGTATCACTGCCAGCGATGGGGTCCCCATTGAAGCGCCGATTCCGAGGGTGATCAGTCCGGCACCAGAATAGCCTAGGCGCAAGACCCGACGAATACCAAAACGTTGAATCGTGCCCCGCAGTAGTGGAGTTGCCATTACAAAACTGGTCGCAAGTGATACCAGCGCGCCTCCTGTGGTCTCGCCAAAACCTACGGTGACACAGAAGATCGGCACGTAAATGAAGTACATGGTCCACCAACCGGAGCGGATCGCACATAAAAGATAAACCAACATCATCCGAGGTTGCGAGAAAAATCTTGGCAGGTAACGAAACGGATTGGTAACCGCAGTACGCTTAGTGCTTGGTATTGGGGTTTCAGAGAATCGAAGATAGAAAAAATAGGCGCCGAGCAGCAGAACGACAATGGCCCCAACAAAGAATGGCGCCATAGGATTAATCGCATTGCGCAGATAGACGCCAAGAAATGGACCGATGCTCCAGGAGAAAGCGAGGAAAAACATGCGGACCGGTTCGAATCGTCCAAAATCCTGTCGCCGCACATGCTCCATCAAATAAAGGTTTAGCGTTACATCGATGCACGACGCCGCAAAGAGATGAAGTGCCATACCCGCACAAAATGACCATAGTTCGTTGTGCATGAAAAGCACCATGCTAACGACACCGGCAACGGCGCCGAGCCAGAACGTGCCTCGTCGGGATAGTCGTCTTACCAGCCAGGGAACAGCGAGACTCATGCCGACGCCCAGAATTCCAAGTACAAAGAAAAAAATACTGACATCCTGAGCAGAACCAAACCGTTCGAGCGCCATGAGTGGTACGACCGTTACGATGATGGATCGATACAGCGGTTCCAGAGTAAAAAGAACTAAGAACGCCGACGTTGATGGACGGCTGATTAGACTGGCGCCTTGCCTGGCTTTTAAAAAATATTTCAACCTAATTTGAAAAAACAATATATTTCAAGGGATCTGAATTTTCGATCGATGAACGAGGATTTCTATGACTTTTTTAATGCTTCGCTTTTTTGTAGGATTGTGATAAAAATTTGTATGAAATCTCGAGTGTGACAGGGTGCGCGCCTTTTTGTTCAAGAACCGTAACCAAAGTCGTTAATAAGGATTAATATTATGACAATAAAGACAGGGCAGAAAACGTTTAATTTCGGCATTAAAGTGCCGGATGAAAAGGCTGAGGAGGTAGAAGCAATAATCCGGAATCACGCGCAATGGATGCGGGATACTCATAGCCTGGATGACAGCAAAATACGTCTGGTGCATTACTACGCCTCTAAATCCCCTGATTTCAAGAACCCAATGAACCCGGAGGAGGGCACTACAGGCCACACGGTTTTCTCGATCAACGAGGTCTATGTCGTGCCCGAAGGCATTGGTGAGCATTTAGCGGCTGCCCAACAGTGGTCAGATTTTCCCGGTTTTTTTAGTATGTTGACAACTTATGGCGATGTATTGGTTCTGGGTGGGGATGTGATCGAGACTCTTTAGACAATTTTTTTGTTAAAGACGCCGACCAAAGGCTGATCATAAGGCCCCGCTTTGTCGGGGCTTTTTTTCGATTGTCTTAAGTTAACTGATCTGTCTTAAATCGAGATAACCCGTTAGATTTCCCATTTCGAATTTGTTAAGTTTCTGTTTGTTTAGGTCAACCCACATTACTGAGAATGAGAAACTGATGAATGATTGATCGCATTGCGACCGTAACGCCGTATCTAATTCCCGCTGAACCCGTCAAGGATCAATGGTGGGCTCGAAAGGCTTATGTGCTGGTGCGGGTCGAGACGCGAGATGGCATCGTCGGTTGGGGAGAATGTCATTTATTAACTTTTCGTGAAGACGCGATGACTGCCCTTATAAACCTGTTGTCTGAATGGGTGATTGGGCGCCCCGCTCATGACATTCGGGCTTTTATGGGGGAAGCATTTGGCCGGTTTGGACAGCAGCGTCCGGGTGTAGAGGTTTACAGCGCTTTTGCGGGAATCGAA
>JABHUE010000114.1 GCA_018672825.1 Pseudomonadota bacterium
CTTGATGAAGTTGCGAAAGTTAAAAAAATAATCTTCCATCCCAAGATGGTCCCGGCGATCGTGATTCTAGATCCCATGGTTACCACTGGACTCCCGCCCATGCTCACTGCCGCGACGGGAATGGATGCGTTATCCCATAGCCTGGAAGCGTGGTGCTCGCCGGCCTACCACCCCATGGCTGAGGGGATCGCGGTTGAGGGTATTCGTTTGGTTCGTGAATACTTGCCGACGGCTGTGGCTTCTGGATCTGATGTCGAGGCTCGAACTCAAATGCTGGTGGCATCAATGATGGGGGCAACTGCTTTTCAGCGAGGACTTGGGGCAATGCATGCGCTTGCTCATCCATTGGGAGCACTCTATAACGCTCATCACGGCACCTTAAATGCGGTGTTGATGCCTTATGTCCTTATTGCGAATCGTCAGGCGATAGAGCCACGAATTATTCATCTTGCACGGAGTGTCGATATTCCAAATGCGAGCTTCGATTCGTTCTTAGAGTGGGTGCTTGCGTTGCGCGAGACCGTCTCGATACCCCAAAATCTTGAAGACCTTGGTATTGACGATAATCAGGCGGATCTCATCGGCAAGATGGCCGAAGTCGATCCTTCCGGTGGGACTAACCCCATTCTTTTTGACGCAAGTCAGTATCAAAGTATTTTTATGAACGCCTTACACGGTAATCTAAGCTAGCAATATGTCTGATTTTGCTACCAAACCGATTGTGGTCGGTGTCCTCCAATGTGGTGAGGTGCCTGATACGCTTTCTGCTCAATTTCCCGACTACAACGAGATGATTGAGATCGGTTTAAAAAGAGCGGATCACAATATTCACTGCAAAACTTTTCGAGTATTGGACGGTGAGATCCCACATCCGACGGCGTGTGACGCGTGGATCACAACCGGTTCACGATTTAGCGTAAATGACTCGAATGAATGGACTGAGAAATTTGGTGAATTTGTTTCGGATGCTCATCAGCTGAAAATACCGTTTGTTGGCATCTGCTACGGAATGCAGATGATGGCAAAGGCCCTCGGC
This sequence comes from Pseudomonadota bacterium, assembly GCA_018672825.1. Lineage (GTDB taxonomy): Bacteria > Pseudomonadota > Gammaproteobacteria > Arenicellales > UBA868 > UBA868. The sequence goes on from JABHUE010000114.1 coordinate 1,037, forward strand.
GGCAGAGTGGCATATGCTGAGAAGGGGTGGGGTGTCGGGGTTGCGACAAGCAATGTTTATGAGAAAGCGCCTTGGATGGTCAATCAAAAAGCGGTCGCAAATCTTGTGGTCAGCCATCAGGAACAGGTGACTGAGTTGCCAGCGGAGGCAGTTCTAATGGCGGGTAGCGATTTCTGTCCAAATGGGATTTTTCAGGTTGGCTCGTCAATGCTGGGAATTCAAGGTCACCCCGAATTTACGACTGATTATTCACGGGCGTTGATGGACGCTCGTCGCAGTATTATTCCGGCGGAAGCTGTTGAAGCTGGAATGGATTCGCTTTCAAAGCCGGTAGATGGATCATGGACTTTTGACAGCATTATTTTATTTATCAAATCACAACTCACCTAGAGATAGGTTGATGTTGGGGCAATATGATAGGTCTTCGCTCAGTGCCGGCCCTATAGAGAGTTAATAATGATTGTAAAAATTGGCACGCGTCGCAGTGATCTCGCTATTTGGCAGGCGGAATTTGTTCGTGGCGAGTTGATTCGTCATCATCCAGATATTGAAGTAGAGCTTGTGGGTGTTACGACGGAGGGCGATCGAACACTTGATGTTCCGCTTTCAGAAAAGGGCGGCAAAGGTCTTTTTCTGAAAGAGATTGAAAAAGAACTGTTGAATCATAACGTGGACATTGCAGTTCATTCCATGAAGGACGTCACGATCACGGATCCGGTGGGTTTGCATATCCCTGTTATTTGTGAGCGGGCCAGTCCTTTCGATGCGTTTGTTTCAACTCATTATGAAAATTTGGAATCTCTCCCCAAAAATGCAAGAGTCGGCACTTGCAGTCTTCGACGACAGTCTATCCTGCGCCATCGTTTCCCGGATCTAGAAGTCGAAAATCTCAGAGGGAACGTTAATCGGCGGTTACAGCGTCTGGACAATGGAGATTTTGACGCGATTATTCTTGCCGTTGCAGGATTACACCGCCTCGATATGGCAGATCGAATACGCCAGGTGATCGCGCCCGAGGTGATGCTGCCGGCTGTTGGGCAAGGCGCGGTAGGCGTTCAATGTCGAGAGGATGATCACCAAATTATAGAGTTGATTGGGCCACTTAATCATTTGGCGACTCAGTGTCGCGTGCAGGCCGAACGAGCGGCTAACGCGCGTCTTGGCGGAGGCTGCCATGTCCCTTTGGGGGCTTTTGCTGAATCTGAGAATGGTTTGCTCGAATTACGGGGATTTGTGGGCGATCCCGATGGCTCGCAATTAATTTTTGCAGATACGCAGGGGGTTGAAGATGCGCCCAATCAAATTGGTTGTGTGTTAGCTGAAAAATTACTGGCTCAGGGCGCAGCAAAGATTTTAGAAAAATTTTCTGATGTCTGATCTCAAAGATCTCTCTGTTCTTTTAACGCGGCCAGAGCATCAGATCGAAGAGCTTCGTCAGTTAATCCAGAAAGCGGGCGGAACCCCTGTTTGTTTTTCTGTGACCAAAATAATCTCAATGGACGGCAATCATCTACTGGAGTCACTTTTTAGGGATAACATCTCTAAGACAGATTTGGCCGTATTCGTAAGCCCAAACGCGGTGACTTTCGGGATCGAACTTCTCAAAAAGCACGCGCTTGCATTGCCGTCAGATTGTAAGATTCTTGCGGTAGGACCCGGGACAGCAAAACTCATTGAGCGCAATAGACTCAAGGTGCATGATTATCCTAAAGCACAATTTAATAGCGAAGCTTTATTAGCACTTCCAAGCCTTGATCAGATCGAAGGCAAGCATGTTTTAATTGTGCGAGGTCTCGGTGGCCGGGAAAAAATTGCTCGTGAGTTATCAATTCGTAAGGCCATTGTCTGCCAGCTGCCCTGTTACAAGAGATTACCGTCAAAAGATTTGGATACTAGCGTTTTGGACACTTTCTATCGAGAGAAAAAACCTGCTATTGTCTTTACGAGCGTGAGCGCAGTTGATCATTTTATGCTGCTAAATAGCGCAGAAAACTTAATGTCTGCGCCGAGTCTGTTCGTTGTTGTTTCGAGTGATCGGATTGCGGCGCATTGCTCGTCGCTGGGTTTTAAAGGACAAGTGATTGTGGCGAACAATGCCGGTGCACCCGCCATACTTGCTGCGCTCGAGCGTGTTTTTGTGGCAACTTCAGTGAATAATGGAATAAAAAATCATGCCTGATAGCGATACTGAGAAAGATTCAACCGATTCCATTCAGTCGGTGGATTCAAGCCAGGATAGCACGGTTGAAAAAGCGGCGTTGCCAAATGTAGCGCGTAACTCAGGACGTGGCATCGCGGTCCTTGGCTTGGTTGTGGCGGTTATGGGTGTTGTTTTGAGCGCGTATACTTTTTATGTGACACAAGTAGGGGGTCGTTTCGAACTTGGCCTCGAATTAGGTCGTGTCGATGGAATTTCTCGCCAGCTCGATAAGGTAGTTCTGAAAAACGAAAGTCTCGAGTCCTCGTTGGATGAGGCACGATCTAAGAGTCTCGAGATTCAAGATAAAACCCGTTCTCAAATCAGCGCCGTGGAGTCTGAGCTTGGTTTGAGGATCAAAACATTTTCTGATCAGCAAAGTCAGGAAAGTCAGCAGCAGCGAAAAGAGCTGGATGCAGTGGCGGGCGCACTCGCAGAGATGAGCTCTCGTATCGTCACTGCAGAGCAAGAATGGCAGCTCAACGAAATTGGTTACTTACTGGAACTTGCGCACCAGCGCTTGACCTTAACGGGCGATATCAATCTGGCTCAAAAAGCATTGCTGATTGCAGATGATCGCCTGTCAGGATTTGTGTCGCCCGAAATTCTCGAAATACGCCGTTCAATTTCAGATGACCTCAAAAAAATTAATAAGCTCTTGGTTTCTGACTTTTCTGCGACGGCAATTGATCTCAGTACCTTGATTCATAAGATTGCCGGGCTGCCGCTAAAAGGTGATAACGCTCGACCGTCGTGGGAAAATGTTCAACTTGAAGAAAGTTCCGAGCCCGACACGATAGCGGCTGAAAAATCGGATCAGAACAATTTATTGGCCTGGGTTGAAGAGATATTTGGTGACGTGTCACGTTTGATTCAGATCCGTCGGGTCGATCAGACCCAACTGCCAAAACTTGAGAGCAGTCAGCGATTTTTGGCATATGAGAATTTACGGTTGCAACTATTGGCTGGGCAACTCGCATTGTTGCGGCGGGATCAAGAGGTCTTTGAGGCAAGTATCCAACAATCACGTGCATGGTTGATCGCGTACTTTGAAGAGCCAGATGCTGCTGTTATGTCTTTCGACCGCCGTCTTGTTGAGATATCTGAGATTAAGTTCGCCTGGGAGGTTCCCAGTATCTCAAAAACACTTGATTTAATGCGCGAAGAAATCAAGCGAAGAGAACAGCGCCTGTGATTGGAATGATTTTGCTATTGACGGCATTTGTAATCGCACTAACGCTAGGTCTTTTAGCCCAGGACGATCCGGGGTATGTGCTGATCTCCAGGTGGCCTTATGAGGTAGAAATTTCTTTGGCCTTGTTGTTGGCAATCTCTATTTTTGGCGTTGTCGGTATTTATTTTTTAGTTCGTTCTATTTTGCGAATTTTTCGAACCCCAAGTGATATCCGAAGCTGGCAACTGGCGCGCGAACATCGCCGCGCGGACGACGCGACGTTGTCAGGATACGCTCTATTAATTGAGGGAGAGTGGGAAGAGTCTGAAGCCTTGCTTATTGTTGGCCTTGGTAAGGGCAGCACACCGCTATTGCAGTATCTCGGTGCAGCATATGCAGCTCAACAAAGAGGAGATTTTGAAAACCGAGATCAATATCTTTTAGAAGCGCGATCGCAAAGTCCAGAGCACTTGACGGCTATTGAAATCACCCGCGCCCGTCTGCTGGAACGGGCGGGCCAAATTGATGAGGCTCGCGGCGTTCTTGAGGACTTATATGAGCAGGGCATTCGTCATGGAGCAGTGCAGATGATGCTTATTGACGCGCTCCGTCAGCAGGAAGACTGGCCCGCGCTTGAAAAGCTGATGCAAAAAAACCGTGAAATGAAACAGCTATCGCATACGGAAAGAGTTTCGCTGCGTCAAGAGATCCAGATGCATAGGTTAACCGGGCACGATGATCCGCAAACGGCGTGGCGTCGCTTGGGCCGTCGTGACCGGAAGAATCCGGTTCTGCAGGCTGCGCACGCCCGCGCGCTAATTGATGCCGGCCAGTCTGATATTGCTGAGAAATTCCTGAGAAAATGCATTAATCGAAAATGGGACGGTGAGTTGGTTCGTTTGTATGGATGTGTTCGTTCTGAACGAATTGATGAGCAACTCCAAAGAGCGGAGCACTGGCGTCTGGGTCACCAGGATGACCCCTATTTGCTCATGACGTTAGCTCGGTTAAATATCGAGAATAGTAATCGCCAAAAAGCAAAAGAACTGGTCTTAAAGGCAATCCAGATGGGGGGCACGAAAGAAAGTTATCTCGAATTAGGTTTATTACTGGAATCGCTCGGAGAGTCTGATAAAGCGCTTCAGTGTTATCGACGGGGTTTGCAAATAGAAGAAACCAATCGTCTAAATAAAATGCCATCAGGGCTGCCTGTAAAAACTGGCGAACTGGTCCCGGTTATTTCATCTTCGGCACGATAAGGCATTATTGGTCTGAGGTGGTTGGCTTTGCGTACATGCCAGCCTGTTCTCAATGACTATGCGGTGTCAGAGGCGTATTCAAATGAGTCAAAATAAAGTCGTTCGATAGCAAGTCCGGCGTCTTCAAAAGCGTTTTTTAACGCCTCGATCATCGGTGGGGGACCGCTGGCATAAACGTCGGCCTGAGAAAGATCAGGGAAATGCCGAAGTGCGGCCTCGTGCACCCATCCCTGCTCGCCTGCCCAGCTTTTGTCTTCTTGTGGTTCGGATAGAACAGGCGTGTATTTAAAGTTGTCGTATTGCTCACTCCATTGGGTGAGCAGGTCATCAGCATAAAGGTCGTGAGCATTTCGAACGCCCCAAAATAAATGAAAAGGGCGCACGGTTTGATCTAAAAAAGCACTTTCTAAAATCGCTTTGATGGGAGCAAGCCCGGTGCCCCCAGCGACCATTATTGCGGGCCGGTCGTCGTCTTCCCTGAGAAAAAAAGTGCCAAAAGGGCCTTGAAACCGTAATAAATCTCGAACTTTTAAAGAATTGAAAACTTGCCCGCTGAAGTGGCCATCTGGAACCAAGCGAATATGTAGCTCGAGACCCTCTTCAATACCAGTCCAGTTTGCGATTGAAAAACTACGCCGCCGGCCGTCGCGGAGCAGTATGTCAACGTATTGACCCGGCAGGAAGCGAAAATCCTGATTTTGAGGCAGTTTCAGCTTAACCACCATTACATCATGGCAAGCCTTTTC
>JABHUE010000120.1 GCA_018672825.1 Pseudomonadota bacterium
GATATAAATTTGGAGCGATGCGCTTTGGCATCTGGAAAATTTTCCGGCTCACCCTTGGGAATTTCGATACATCGGCTCTGTAACGATCCGTCTGTCAAACGAATCGAGACTTTCCCACCCATTCGCTCCGGATAAATCGCATCCATCTCAGAATCTTCCTCAACATCGATGCGTTGCGCAAGCTCCAGGGTAGTCGGGTCAGTTAGATATTGATCGTAATCATCCCAGGTGAGATTGCCTGTCTGAGCAGCAACCGCCGCAGTGAAATGCATCGAAAACTGCCCGCCAACCACACCATTTGGCTTGCGTCGGAACGCTTGCGGCAGAGCTGTTAAATCCATTCCCTTTCTCGGCAACCCGATGTTAATTTGAGCAATTTTTGATGCCTCAATACCCGACGCCACAATATCGATGATACCGTCGATCGCGGCATGGCTGAATCGACATGAAGGATACGGTTTCACCCCGATTTGCAACGTCTCCCAATTCTCTCGCAGCCCGGCAATTGCGAGCGATGAATCCGGATCAGGAGAATAGCTCTTGAGAAATCCACAATCGCCTTCGATCGCCTCACTTGCGCCAACAAATCCCTGAGACGCAAGAGACGCAGCAATCACACCCACCATAGCTGCATTGCCCACTTGGAATCGCTTAGTCCATGCGCTATTGACTAAAAACTGCATAGAGCCCGAAGCCTGACTTAGACAGATACCCAACGCCATCGACAATTGCTCTGCGTTTAGGCCAAGCGCCCTTCCTGCAGAAACCGTAGCGCCAAAAGCGCCCGTCGTGGCAGTCGGGTGAAAGCCCCGGTCATAGTGATCGGCCGGTTTAAGCGCTCGCCCCAGCCGACACATGACCTCATAGCCGGCGACAACGCCCGCAACGACGGATGCCCCTGAAGCATTTGCCATCTGTCCAGCAGCGAGGGCTGCTGCCAGTACCGGAGCCGACGGATGCACCGTCGCCGCAATATGCGTGTCGTCAAAATCAAGGCTGTGAATTAACGTGCCATTAATCAGTGCGGCTGCGGGGAATGCGTACCCTCGCGAATCCGCAAATACCCTGCCATGACCGTCTGTCATACCCATCTGTTCCACAGCAGCGAGTAACGCGGGGGTCGATTCTGCCTCTTTTCTTGCACGAATGGCCACGCCTACACTATCGGCAATCAGCAAACAGGCGCGCTCTGTAACTCCTGCGGGAATATGATTAATGTCCAGACCGCTCCCAAAAGCACTTAGCGTTTCAGTAATGTTCAAATTGCTTCGGTCTCTATTTTTGTATTCCAATGATGCGCACTCACACCACGCAATTAATGACCCTTAAAGGTCGCTTTTCGTTTCTCATTAAAAGCATGGATACCTTCATATCGATCAGCCGTTGGAATAAGCTCGTTGTAAGCTGAAAGCTCGACCTCATAATCTTCCTTAATCGTCGAGAATTCAGCATGATTGATAGCCCGCAACGCGGCTTGGACTGCCATGGGCCCATTGCTTGCAATTTTTGTGGCGACCTTCTGCACCGTATCTTCCAGTTCGGCCGGCTCGCAGACCTGATTAATAAGCCCCCATTGCAGCGCCTGCTCGGCATCAAACGGTCGACCACTCAAAATGATCTCTTTAGCGCGACGAATGCCCACCGCGCGTGGCAGGTACTGTGTTCCGCCCATTCCCGGGATAATGCCAAGTGTCGTTTCCGTCAATGCAAATCGAGCATGGCGCGCGGCATATGCAAAGTCACATGCCAAGGTCAGTTCCGTGCCACCGCCATAGGCCGCACCATTAATGGCGCCAATTAGCGGTACCGGACAATCCATTAGCGCGCGAGCTAAATCCTCAAAAACCACATGTTGCGCGAACCATGCCTCATTAGTCATGTTGTTGCGTTGCTTGAGATCGCCGCCCGCACAAAATGCGCTCTCTCCGGTACCGGTAAGAACAATACATCTGGCCTGACGACTTCCAGAAATATAGGTTTGAAACACGTCTCGCAACTCTTCAGCCATAAGCGTATTAAACGCATTGGCAACCTCAGGACGATTAAGCTGGATCCACGCCACGTGCCCTTTGTTCTCAATCAAAATCGTTTCAAATTGCTTATTCATCCCATTATCAACCCCTCAGACGTCTCGCAAAAGAAAGTAATCCATGCGCGAATGGACTAAAACGAGCGCTCTACTCTCCATCGAGCTCTGCAAAGACCTTTTTCGCAATTCGATGACACTCAACGGCAACCGGCACCCCGCAGTAAATTGCAATCTGATTGAGAATAGCCTTAAGCTCATCTCGACTGACGCCGTTCACCATTGCGCCTCGAAAATGCAACTCCCATTCATGCATTCGATTTAATGCTGCAATCATGGTGACATTGAGCATGCTCCGGGTTTTGCGATCAAGCGTATCGTCGCCCCACGCTGCGCCCCAACAATATTCAGTCAGTAACTCTTGGAAATCACGACTAAATTCGCTCGCATTCTCCATTGTATTTTTTACATATTCGGCACCGAGAACATCGCTACGCACTGCCAGTCCTTTTTCAAAACGCTCTTTATCCAATGTTAGTCTCCTGTAAAAATATCAATTATGCCTCGTTCTAAATCCGATTATCGCGCTGGTCTCATCGAATTCACAATATAAATACCTACGTGCCTCACTGGGCATGGCGCCCAAGAAATTCGAGCAATACGGAATTGACCAAATCTGGGTCCTCCCAGGAAGTCAAATGATGAAGTCCCGGCAAGATGGCTAGTTCACCATTTGTAAGATCATTAATCATTCGATGTGCAATTTCAGGTGTTGAGCCCGGGTCAAGCTCACCGGTTAGCACAAGCGACGGACACTTAACTCGTGTTAACGCGTCCTTTATCTCCGAATCTGCTTCTACAAGTGCGCCGTAAGCCAGAACGTAAGGTTCCAGCTGATTTGACAGCATCTTCCCACGAATCGTCTCGATGCGCTCCGGATAAGTTTCTTGGAAATACGAGTCAAACCAACGCGCGATGGCCGCATCTGCGATCGGCTTTAACCCCTCTTCGCGTGTCAGTGCGAGACGGGCTCTCATCCCAAGCAGTTCTGCTTCGGTACGCCTGTAGACTGTATTCATGAGGATCAATGTTTTTAGTCGATCATGCTCCGTTGTTGCAAAACCCTGAGCTACTACGCCGCCCATGGATAGACCTGCCAGATGACATCGGCCAATCTCCAAGTAAGCAAGCAGGTCTTTCAACTGGTCGATGAAAGTCCCGATGCCATTCACCACTCCGGCCTTTGATTTGCCATGCCCCAACATGTCGTAGCGCAAAACTGAATAATGTTCAGTCAGAGCAGTGATTTGAGGATCCCACATCCCCAGATCAAGGCCAACACCGTGAATGAGCACAATGGGGTCTTTGACGCTGACACTATCGCGGGTCAACTCAAACCATGTTCCGTCAGGGCTTAATTCGTTAATTATCTGCATTTAATTTATAGAAATTATGGGTCCAACAAAAACACAGCAGTCCAGTTATAACTATGGTACTTTAAGTTTGAACTTGTTTGCGTAATCCTATGATGCAATCTCAAAAATATGTCATTGGCGAGCCTCTCGTTATCAACGGACGGCAACTATCCTTATCTCGAGCCGTTCGGGCGGGTGACTTTGTGTTTCTGACGGGACAAGTCCCAATGGAAAATGGCGCTGTCATGACCACGGGCTCTATCGAGGATCAGACCCGGGCATGCCTTGACCGCATTAGTGAAACTTTGTCAGAAGCCGGATGTCAGCTTTCAGACGTTGTGAAGTCGATGGTCTGGATAAAGTCGAGAGAAGATTTTCCAGGTTTCGATTCAGTTTATGCCGAATTTTTTCCACAGGGGCCTCCTGCCCGGTCTGCACTGATCAGTGACTTTCTGGTAGACATTCGCGTTGAGATTGAATGCATCGCTTTTCATCCGCTGGACTAAATTTTGGAGAAACCCATGTCTGAATTAAAACGGTATCAAATGTACATCGATGGCGAATGGACCGATGCCGAAAATGGCGCAACATTTACCAGCGTGAATCCAGCGACTGGCGAGATCTGGGCCGAGGTCCCTGAAGCCTCTGAGCATGATGTGAATAGAGCCGTCGAGGCAGCACATCGTGCATTCACGGAAGGTCCATGGTCCAAGCTGACACCGACCGCTCGGGGAAAAATGTTGCGACGACTGGCCGAGGTGCTCGCAACGCATTCTGAAACGCTGGGCCGCTGTGAAACTATCGATACCGGAAAATTATTCAAAGAAACTCGTTGGCAGGCAAACTACATTTCTGATTTCTTTCAGTATTATGCCGGCCTCGCTGACAAAGTCAGCGGGGAGACATTACCCATCGATAAACCCAACATGATGACAATAACGCTCCGAGAGCCCTTAGGTGTCGTCGCAGCGGTGGTGCCGTGGAATTCCCAGCTATTTCTGGTCGCAGTAAAAATCGGACCTGCACTTGCCGCCGGAAATACCGTTGTTCTAAAGGCTTCTGAGCACGCCTCGGCCCCCATGCTCGAATTTGCAAAAGTATTTGAAGAGGCCGGCTTTCCACCGGGTGTGATCAATATCGTCACGGGGCACGGCGAACCCTGCGGACGTGCATTGACAAGTCATCCTTTAGTCGACCGAATCAGTTTTACCGGCGGACCGAATACCGCGAAACATGTTATCCGAAACTCTGCAGAAAATTTTGCGCAAGTGTCTCTCGAGTTAGGAGGGAAATCTCCGGTCATCGTCTTTGATGATGCGGATTTAGAAAGTGCCGTAAATGGTATTTTGCTGAGCATCTTCAGCGCCAGTGGTCAAAGTTGTGTTGCAGGATCACGACTGCTCCTTCAGGACTCAATAAAAGAAGAGGTCCTGGCGCGCGTGGTCGAAAAAGCCAAAAAAATTCGCATCGGTGATCCCTTAGATGACAGCAGTCAAATGGGGCCTCTGGCAACCAAGGCGCAGCTAACGAACATTCAATCCACTCTTGCCGATGCGAGCGCAAACGGCGCGGAGATTTTATATGGTGGCTCCCGACCTTCAGGTCTGGATACCGGGTGGTATATCGAGCCCACCATTGTCGACTGTCCGAGTCAGGAAATTGGTGTTGTCAGAAATGAACTGTTCGGACCTGTGGTCAGCGCGTTGGCGTTTCACTCTGAAGAGGAGGCGCTATCCATGGCAAACGACACTAACTTTGGTCTCGCGAGCGGTATCTTCACGCGTGACGTCGGTCGAGCATTAAGAGTCAGCGGTGCCATTCGCGCGGGCATTGTTTGGGTCAACACGTACCGCGTGGTCTCTCCCATTGCGCCCTTTGGCGGCTTTAAAGAAAGCGGCTTTGGTCGAGAATCGGGCATGGAGGCAATCTACGATTACACCCGACCGAAAACGGTTTGGCTCAATACCGCCTCGGAGCCCATTGCAGACCCGTTTGTGATGCAATAACCTTACCTGGGTCAACATAAATCGTCAGACAACCCAATTAACCTTCGCATTCTCAGTCCGTTATTCACTGTCCCGGTGATAGACTTCGATCGTTAATTTTTGATTTTAAAACTACTATGAAATTTCAACTCTCTATCAACATGGAACGCATCACCCCTGACGTCGACATGCGCGAAGTCGAGAAACATACCCTCGAAATGGTGCAAATGGCTGACGAAGGTGGATTTCATATCGTTTGGGCCGCCGAGCACCACGCGCTTGAAATGACAATCGCTCCTAATCCTTTCCAGATTCTTACCTGGTGGGCATCGCATACGAACCGAATTCGGCTTGGGACTGCGGTAGTTGTGGCGCCATATTGGCATCCCATTAATGTTGCCGGAGAAGCCGCACTTCTCGATTTATACAGTAACGGGCGACTGGAATTTGGAATCGGGTCGGGCGCCTATCAGCGTGAGTTCGATCGGATGCATGCGGGGCTCAAACAAACAGACGCCTGGCGATATATGCAAGAAATGCTTCCTGCTGTAAAAGCACTGTGGCAAGGTGATTACGCTCACGATGGAGACTACTGGCAATTTCCGGAAGCGACCTCAGTACCCAAGCCCTTGCAGCAGCCTCATCCGCCAATCTGGGTGGCGGCACGAGCCCCGATTACCTACGACTATGCAGTCAAACATGGATGCAACATCATGTCTTGGCCCCTGACGCGCCCGATTAGCGAATTGGAAACCTATCTCGAGAGATTACAAACCGCCCTGGATGATAATCCTGGCAAAGAACGACCCATCTTCTCCGCGATGCGGCATACCTGCGTCTACGATGACAAGAAAGATCGTATGGTTCCGATTGAAGCCGCGCAACGACAACTCGCGCAATTTGAAAATTTGTTTAAGAACGCGGGAGGCGTCAATAACGGCTTTCCTGCCATGATTGATCTCGAGACCGTTGCGAATCGCGACGAATACCACCCGGACATGCTGCATGAAAATTTAATGTTTGGCACGCCCGCAGAAGTTATTGAAAAACTTCGTCTTTATGACAATTTAGGTGTGGATCAGTTCACCTATTACGCCAGTCTGGGTCTTGGCATGAAAGAGCAAAAACGCTCTCTTGAGTTATTTATTGATGAAGTGATGCCTGAGTTTTCTGAAGATTAAGAGTTGCGGCCTCGGCATCCCATTGGGGATGCCGAGGCACTAATCGTGCTATCGAATACCCAGCTTCTCTCGCGTTTCGTCGGTATCGCAAACCCGACCCCCTAAATCCTTGACGATTCGAATCGCTTTCTCAACGAGTTCGGCGTTGCTTGCAGGCACCCCCTTCTCAAGATAAAGATTATCCTCAAGACCGACCCTCACGTTGCCGCCTAGCAACATTGCCTGAGCTGCCATCGGCATTTGTGTGCGACTAATTCCAAATCCCGACCAAAAAGCACCTCCCGGCAATTGGTTGACCATCGCCATCATCGTAGCCGGATCCGCGCCCGCACCCCAGGGTATACCCAAACACACTTGGTACATCGCGGGCCCTTTAATAATACCTTCGGCAACCATCTGATTTGCAAACCGCAGGTGGCCTAAATCAAACACTTCCATCTCGGGCTTGACCCCTATTTCGGCATAACGCGCTGCCATGGTCCTGAGCATATTCGGGGTTTGGACATACACATAATTTGCATTATCGAAATTGATCGTCCCACAGTCGAGTGTCGCAATATCCGGCCTTAATAACTCCACATGCGCCATTCGTTCGGAGGCACTAATCAAATCCGTGCCCTCTCCAGGCACATTTGGCTGATCGTCATCAACAATAAGATCCCCACCCATTCCTGCTGTCAGATTGATGAGTACATTTCGACCGCTATCTCTCACAAGCTGAACGGTCTGTTTAAAAAGATTAATGTCCCGACTGCCCTTCCCCGTCTCCGGATCGCGGACGTGTAAGTGCACAATCGACGCGCCTGCATCAGCCGCTTCGATAGCCGAATTCGCAATCTGCTCAGGGGTTACCGGAATGGCAGGGTGTTTATCAACTGTATCGCCAGCGCCAGTGACTGCGCATGTCACAACAACATCTGTATTCATTGGCATGTTTTATCTCCTTTGAAAATATTTTTTGGATTGCCTGACTTAGACCATCTTGGGCCAACCATCCTCATCTTCCGAATACCAGTGCTCCTTTAGCACCTTTTGAATCTCAACAAGACACCGGTCGCGACGGCGTTCCATTTCACTAAATACCCGATCGCCCGACTCATCTTCACAACCTTCCACGATTCGCTGTTTAAGTTCATCTGTCAACTCTGGCGCCTTCATATGAGACCACGGCAGTTCTAGTGCCGGACCGAATTGTTCAATGGTATGACGCATGCCACCCGGTCCTCCACCCAAATGCCAGGCGAGAAAAGTGCCCATAAATGCCCAGCGCAACCCCGGCCCTCCGGTCACTGCCGCATCAATCTCGGCAACGGTCGCCACGCCCTGATCTATCAGGTGAAGCGCCTCTCGATAGAGCGACTCCTGTAATCGGTCCGCAATATAGGCTTCTATTTCCCGTCGGACATGCAACGGACGCATACCAATCGACCGATAAAAGGCACCGGCTCGACTCACAGCAACCGAGGAAGTCTGCTCACTGCCCACTACCTCGACCAGCGGTAACAAATAAACAGGGGCAAAGGGATGTCCAATCAGAAGCCGCTCGGGGTGTTTACACTGAGACTGTAGTCGACTTGGCAACAGGCCCGATGAGCTAGACGCAATCACAACGTCCGCTCTGACATTCTCGCTGATCTCCTGGTGAATCGCTATCTTGAGATCTTCTCGCTCCGGAACATTTTCCTGCACGAAATCCGCTTGAGCCACTGCGGCTTCGATATTGTCTACAAAACTTAACTGACCGCTCGATTCGGCAATCAGGTCAGCCTCCTCCAGAATCGGCCATGCCTCGTCAATCATACGTTCAACATAATCCCGAGACTCAGGACGAGGGTCAGTCACCACCACGTTAAGCCCATTCGCTAAACATCGTGTCGCCCAACCGCCGCCGATAACACCACCACCCACCAGTGCAATAGTTTTAATCTCTTGCTGTGTCACTTTAAACTTTCCCCCTATCGGAAATTTATTCCCCTTTAAAATTAGGCTTACGCTTCTCAACGAAGGCTTTTACCCCCTCTTTTGCATCTTCCGACCGAAGCATTTTCCGGTAGGTCGGCAAATCACCCGTACGCATCGTCTGAAATGCCCCTTCAATTGTTTCACCTTCAATCGCGCGCAACACCTCTTTGATTGTTTGAACCGCGAGTGGCGCCGAATCAGCAATTTGCTGCGCCCACTGACGCGCCGTCTCCATTAGGTCCGCGCCCGGTACCACAGCATTCACAAGGCCGTGCTGACAGGCCTCATCTGCCCACATCTGCCGACCCAACAGCAACATTTCCATTGCCACGTTGTACGGCACACGGCGCGGCAATCTTTGAATCGCACCCGCATCTGGCACGATTCCGAGTGGCATCTCCGGAAGCTGGAAAAACACGTGATCGGCTGCGATCACCAAGTCGCATGACATCGCCAGTTCGAAACCCCCACCAATCGCGTGCCCATTGATCGCGGCAACAACCGGTTTATTGAGATTCCACATCTCCGTAAGGCCTGCGAACCCGCCGGGCAAATCCGCGTCGGCTTCCCACCAATTATCCAACTGCTGTTCGCCACTATCTAATGCCTTTAGATCCCAGCCCGCAGAGAAAATTTTCTCGCCGCTAGCCGTCACCAATCCAACACGCAGCGAAGGGTCATCCCGCAACATCACAACCGCTTCATTGATACGGCGGCTAAGCTCGAAGTCAATCGCATTTACTTTTGGCCGATTCAGCTGAATTTCAAGGACGGCGTTATGGCGAGTGACAATCAATTCGTTAGTTCTGTCTTCCATATTAGTCTTACCGTTTTAAATAACGGCATGTGGTTAGGCGTAGCGCAGAACATTATGGCAATCAGCCGTTCAAAGCAATATCATGTGAGCCTCTTATTTACCCAAATGCGCTAGGAGGGTCAGCAAATCCTGCGCGGATTATTTTTAACACGGATCAAAAATGGATATTGAGTTGACGAGCGAACAGCAGATGCTGACGGAATCGATCAAGGCATTCGTCACTGAAGAGCTAATTCCCCTTGAGGTAGCAGTCGAACGTGCCGGAGAAGTTAGCGCGGCGCAAGGCGACAAGATTAAACAAAAAGCGCTGGATATGGGCTTTTATGCAGCCAATCTACCCGAGTCCGTGGGTGGAGGTGGCCTCGACTACACCAGCCTCGCCATTATGGAACGTGAGTTTGGCAAAGTGTCCCATGCGCTACATGGATTCGCCTGGCGCCCCACCGAACTCCTCATGGCCTGCAATCAGGAGCAAAAGGAAAAATACCTTGATCCCTGTGTCACCGGGGAAAAAGTCGAATGTTTTGCAATTACCGAGCCAGGTGCAGGTTCTGACATCATGTCGATGGCGACTCGTGCAACGCAGGACGGAGAAGACTGGGTGATTAACGGCGCTAAGCACTTTGTGAGCGGCCATATCGAACCGGACTTCGCAATTCTTTTCGCGGCAACCGGTGTTGACCAGACCGAACGAGGACCTCGCAAAAGAGTCAGCGCATTTTTAGTCGACAAGGGACATCCAGGATTTGATATCACTCGCGGACCCCGATGTGTCAGCCAGCGCGCTTACCTGAATTTCGTACTCTCTTTTAATGATTGCCGGGTTTCTCAGTCCCAAATGCTAGGTGCAGAAGGTGAAGGTTTAACGCTAGCCGATAAGTGGATCAAAATGGGTCGAGTCTGGGTGGGTGCTGGATGCTGCGGCCGAGCCGAACGCCTTTTAGACCTCTCAGTTGAATGGGCGGCCAATCGAAAGCAATTTGGGCAAGCAATAGGAAAATTTCAAGGCACTTCTTTTAAACTCGCGGACATGGCGACCGAACTCCAAGCGGCGGATCTTATGGTCATGCATGCTGCAAGAAAGGCCGATGCCGGACTTATGACGCCAACAGATGCAGCCATGTGTAAGCTTTTTGCATCAGAAATGTTGCACCGCCTGGCCGATAACGCGGTTCAAATTCACGGCGGCATGGGACTGATGGAAGATCTTCCCATCGAACGACTGTGGCGAGATGCGCGACTCGAACGCATCTGGGAAGGCACATCAGAAATCCAAAGACACATTATTAGTCGGTCGCTACTTCGGCCGCTTGGCGCGTGAATCGTAATCAACAAGAAAATCTTCGCCGGCTTCTAACGCCGCGGCACATCGCCTTCATTGGCGGCGAATCAGCGGTATTTGCCGCGAGTCAGTGTCAATCAGGCGGCTTCAAGGGGGGCATTTGGGGCGTTAACCCGAAGCCGGGACGTTTTGATGCGCTACCATGCTATCCGTCGGTACGCGATCTACCGGAAGGACCCGATGCCACTTTTCTTGCGGTGCCCAGAAAAGCCGTCCCTCAGGTATTAACTGACCTCAGGGAAAAAGGCGGTGGCGGTATCGTCTGCTACTCGGCTGGCTTTGGCGAGCTGGGCTCGGACGGAGAACAGTTGGAAAAATCCCTCATCGCCGCCTGCGGTGATATGGCGCTCGCCGGACCGAATGTCTTCGGACTTTTGAACTACGTGACTGATGGGCACTTATGGCCATTTAGTCACGGCGGCCAATCAGTCAAACGGGGACCCGCAATCATCTCGCAATCAGGAATGCTATCGAGTTATCTCCTCACTAACCGCAGATCAGTGCGCTTCTCTTACGTCATCGGTGCCGGCAACCAATCGGTACTGGGCGTTGAAGATTATCTGGAGCACCTAATCGATAACCCGGCCGTAAATGGCTTTGGGCTTTACATTGAGACGCTAAGGGACATTCCACGTTTTACTGAGGCCGCAAATCGCGCGCTTGAAAAAGGCATTCCGATCGTCGCACTCAAAGTAGGGAAATCTGATCTGGCCGCTAAAACCGCGTTAACTCACACAGGGTCTCTAGCTGGAGTTGATCATTACTATCAGGCTCTTTTCGAACGGGTCGGCATTGCTCGTGTTTCAAGCCCTAGTCTTATGCTGGAGACCTTAAATATGCTGACGGTTGCGGGCGGTCCTTCCGGCAATCGCCTTGCCGCTTTTACCTGCTCAGGTGGCGATGTTGCGATGTTAGCCGACTGCGCCGATGAAGCGGGCCTCCATTTTCCGGAACCCGATAAATTCACCCAATCACGATTGACAGAGTGCCTGCCTGACATCGCGACGGTAGGCAACCCGCTCGATTACACCACCCCACTTTGGGGTCAGGAACAAAAACTCGAGAGCGTTTTTGACGCAGCGCTTAAGCAGGGATACGACGCCGCGTTGCTTGTACAGGACTATCCGCCTGTCGAACTTGGATCCGATCGCCCCTACTATCAGGCGGATGCGATGGCCTTCATCCGGGCGACTCGGCGTGCAGGGATCCCAGCCGCAATCTGTGCGAGTCTTCCAGAAAATCTGGATAACGAAACACAGCAAACGCTTATCGAAAATCAAATCGCACCACTTCAAGGCATCTCTGAAGCCACTACCGCAATTGCGGCGGCGGCTGTTTTTGGACGAGCGCGGCAACGCTACCTCGATGGGAGAAAAAATCTTGCGCTATCCTGCAATAGATCTGACCAGCCACCGGCGCAGGTGCTGGACGAATGGCAGGGGAAATCTCTTTTAAAAAAGTTCAATATCCCGATCCCTAATGGCATTCTGAGTGACTCTATTAATGCTGGAAGAGACGGCACCGAAATTGGTTTTCCTGTTGTTTTAAAACTTGTTAATGCGCAACTGCCGCACAAAACTGAACATGGCATTGTCCAACTCAATCTTCAAAATAAAGCAGACCTACAACTGGCCGCACAAGAGGTAATCTCTAATGGTGCAGGAGCGCTCGGCAAACCGGTCGAAGACCAGATTCTTGTTGAAGAAATGGTGACAAATGCGATCGCCGAGCTGTTGGTTGGCATCAAAAATGACCCGCAATTTGGCCTAATTATGACAATTGCTAGCGGCGGCACGCTGGTTGAGCTCTTGAACGACGCAAGAACGTTATTGCTCCCTGCTGATCGAGACGAGATCTACAATGCGCTTTCATCGTTAAAAGTCATGAAGCTTTTAACGGGATATCGCGGTCGACCCATGGCCGATATTGAACTGATTTTGGATTGTCTCGAAGCCATCAGCCTAATGGCTCAATCGCTTGCTAACTCGCTCAGTGAAATGGATATCAACCCGCTACTCATTACTTCAGATCGGTGTGTAGCAGCAGATGCACTCATCGCGCTCTTCAAGCCTAACAGCGATCAATCACCCTAGGCGCTAAATCAAAAATGTTGAAAAAATCACTTTTGCTATTGGATTACGACGGCGTTATTGCGGATTCGGCGCAACCTGTTCTTGATGAAACTGCGGCCTTCTGTGCGAGCCAACAGATATCTTTTAATCTAAATCTTGAAGACTTCGATCGTCTTAATCCTGCCACCTTCACCATGTTAGCGAAAATATGCGGCATCCCCGATTCAAAACACCGTAATTACGCACAGTTTCTTTTCGACGAGCTTCAAAGCGACAAACGACGCATCCCCCTGTTCAATGGCATTAAGGATCTTATTGATGATCTCAGTCGTCACCACACGCTTTGCGTCGTCACGGCTAATCACGCGAAAGTTGTTGAAAACCGTCTTGCCCATGAGCAAATTCAAAACTGCATCGACACCTACTATGGAAGTGACCGGCCAGGGTCTAAAGCTGATCATATTCGTCAAGCACTTGATCACTATGCGATACCTGCAGCCGACGCCTGGATGATTGGAGATTCCGTCAGCGATATCGAAGCTGCTAGACACGGGGGCGTTAACAGTGTGGCGGTCAGTTGGGGATGGCAGTCGCGAAGTCTTTTATGCTCGCACAGTCCTGACCTGTTATTTGACACACCTCAAGAGATGCACACGTTCTTCAAGCCGAATTAAATCAGCGCTTGTTCGCAGTTCGATCATGAATACGCTCTCACACCTTTACCTATCAGGCGACGACTCAGACCTGCTTCTTGGAAACTTTATTGGCGACTCGGTTCGCGGCGATGATTTTTTACAACTTGAGTATCGGGTCCAGCGAGGCGTTCTGCTTCACCGGAAAATCGATCGCTTCACTGATCAACACATGGTTTTTAAACACATTTGCTCAATCATACGGGATGGCTTTGGCCGCTACGCACCCGTCGTGGCCGACGTGTTTCTGGATCATTTTCTCGCCCGAGACTGGGAGCGCTTTAATACCTATTCACTAAAAGAATACGTCCAATGGGTGCAAGGCCTCCTCGCCCCACGTATCGAGAGATGTCCCGAGCGATCCAGAAGGTATTTTCACTACCTGAGTACAACCAATACGCTTATACACTATCAGTCAATAGAAGGAATCTGCAGTACACTTTTAGAAATGTCCAAACGAACGCGCTTCAAGTCAGGAATGGAAAATGCGAAACCGGTATTAACAAGCTGCTATAACGAACTCGAAGAGAATTTTGAAATGTTTTTCCCAGAAGTAGTGGAATTCGCGTCGACTTCAATATCCGAATTAACTTCGCCGAACCGGAAATCAACTGAATTAAATTACCCATCTCATGTGAAATAGCCGCACGTTTACAAGTAATCAATTTTTTTATCTCTCGTTCCCTCAGATAATTTTCTCTTTGTAGGAACAATTAAAACCGCAAAACGACGCCACCTCTCGAGCCGATTGGTTTTAAATTACAGATGTTTCATACTTGTCTAATCCATTCATGCAACACATTAGGACATCAGCATTATGCGCTACCAGCCATTAGGTCACACGGGAATAGATGTTTCCATAATCTGCCTGGGTACCATGACATGGGGTGAGCAAAACACTCCAAAGGAAGGGTTTGACCAGATGGATCATGCCCTAGAGAACGGTGTTAATTTTTTTGATACCGCCGAGATGTATCCAGTCGACGTGCGCGCCGAGACCTATGGGCATACCGAAAGTATTATTGGTGATTGGATGTCTGACAGAGCTTGCCGAAAAGACATTATTCTCGCCAGTAAAGTGTGTGGTCCCGGCAGACATCACGTCCGTGATGGGGATACGCGATTTGATCGGAAGACCATTCATGAGGCGTGTGAAGGCAGCTTAAGTCGTCTTCAAACCGACTATATCGATTTATATCAACTTCATTGGCCGGACCGCGGCTGGACTGACTTTAAAAGTTTGGGGCAAACCGACTACATTGAAGACGTGGGCGCCAATCGGGATGAAACCATCGCTGCGCTGGATGAACTAGTGCAGGCCGGAAAGATCCGAAGTTGGGGTGTTTCAAACGAAAGCGCATGGGGACTGATGGACTACATTCAAAGATCCGACGCCAACCAATCACCAAGACCTGTCGGCATTCAAAACGCATACAGCCTTCTCAATCGAAAGTTTGAGCTAGCGCTTGCCGAGGTTGCCATTCGCGAGGATGTCGGCCTTCTCGCCTACGCCCCTATTGCAGCAGGCGTATTGACTGGAAAATATCTTGACGATGCCACGCCCAAAGGTGCTCGGAATACCTTGTGGCCCTCAAATACCCGCTATTTTTCTGAACACGCAATCGCGGCGACCCACGCCTATATCGAGCTTGCAGCCGAAATTGGGATCGCGCCAGAAGTCTTGGCTCATGCCTTCGTGCTCAAGCAGAAATTTTTGACGGCCTCGATTGTCGGCGCCACCCAAATTTGGCATCTCGATCAGGCGTTCGCGGCATTGGATGTGGCACTCGATGAGAACACATGGAGTCAGCTTGAAACATTGCACCGAAAATTTCTCGTGCCAGCGCCCTGAAATGAGTTACGCACCTGGCGGGTACAACTCTCAACCTATCAATCTGGTCCGCATTGGCCCCCAATCAGTTGCAACAGATCGTCAACCTGGCGCTCGGTGGTATTCCATGCCGTAACGAAGCGCACCGCCTTACCATCAAGCTCTTCATCATTAATAGAGACATGTTGGGCCCATAGCTTCTCGATCAAATCCGTTGGGATTTTTACAAATACTTCGTTCGACTCGGTTGGGTATGCCAGTTCAAGGCCGGGAAGTCTCGCCATACCCTTACTCAAGCGTTGTGCCATCGCGTTCGCTTGACGCGCATTTCGCAACCAGACGTCATTCGATAAATAGCCAGTAAATTGCGATGAGATAAATCGACTCTTCGACACGAGCTGTCCCGCACGTTTCTGAAGAAAGGGAAAGTCTCCGACCAGTTCTGGCTTAAAAAATACAACCGCCTCGGCCGCTAAACAGCCATTTTTTGTACCGCCAAAAGACAACACATCGATGCCTGCTTTCCAGGTCATCTGTGCAGGCGTTACGCCGAGCGTTGCTATGGCGTTTGCGAAGCGGGCACCATCCATGTGCATATGGAGACTATGCGCGTGGGCCACTGAGGTAATCGACTGAATCTCCTCAAGCGAGTACACCGTTCCCGACTCACACGCCTGCGTAATACTGACCGTTGCGGGTTGTGCATGATGCACATTCCCTGCGCCGTAGATCACTCTCTCCAGAGACTCTGCACTGATGCGACCATTCTCGCCCGGTATATCAATAATCTTCGCGCCCCCTGTAAACATCTCGGGCGCACCACATTCATCAGTATTAATATGCGCAAGCTCATGACAATAAATCTTCCCAAACACGGGCGTCAATGTTGACAACGCCAACGCATTCGCTGCAGTACCCGTTGTAAGCGGAAAAACCGTGACCGGCGTTTCAAAAATTTCTTGTAATCGAACGGTAAGTTCTTTAGTCCAAGGATCATCACCATACGATGGACTGTTGTCCTCATTGGCTTGAACCAGC
>JABHUE010000082.1 GCA_018672825.1 Pseudomonadota bacterium
AAAGGCAAGAGTGACGATCTGACCGTAGGACGGTTCATTGCTCGTCCCCTCAAAATTGGGATCGCACGCGATCGGGCATTTGGTTTTTATTACCCTGATGACCTCGCTGCGTTTGAAAGTGCGGGGGTAGAGATCGTCCCGTTTGATACGCTCTCTGATCAGTGCTTGCCGGACGTTGACGGGCTTTTTATTGGTGGCGGATTTCCGGAGTGTTTTATTGAGGGCTTAGCTGCAAATAAGACAATGCGCTCCGAGATAAAGATGTTTATTGAGTCTGGGGGCCCTGCATACGCTGAGTGTGGTGGGCTTATGTACTTGAGTTGCTCGATTAGTTGGCGTGATCAGAGCGGGCCTATGGTGGGCGTTATTCCTGCTCATACAAAGGTGCTTGACCGTCCCGTTGGTCGAGGATACATGCAACTTCGCATACGATCAGATCATCCTTGGCCTGCTTCCCGCGAAAATGCAAGATCTCTGATTCCTGCCCATGAATTTCATCATTCATCACTAGAGCCGGTTGATGCCGATTGGCCTACCGCTTTCACCGTTGAACGGGGTCACGGACTTGATGGCTCACGCGATGGCATTCATATCTATAATTTATTGGCGGGTTATGCGCATCAGCGCCACGTGCAAGCCAATCCCTGGGTTGACGCTTTCGTGGATTTTGTTCACGAACATCGTAAGTAATTAACTATTAGCGCCATGAGCGCGGATTTTAGGAGAAGCTATATGTTGCTGCGCATAACAGAACAAGCTGCAGAGCAGATAAAAATTTCGATCGACTCGCTAGATGCCCAAGTGACGACAGCACTTCGAATCGCTGCGAAGAGAGGGCCCGATGGCTCTATTGAATATGCGATGGGTTTTGATGATGCAAGTGACAATGACACCGTTTCGAATCAACATGGGATTCAAGTCGCAATCGCGCCGACAAGCTTGGATCTTTTAAATGGAGCGATTCTCGATTTTGACACACCAGAAGGAGAGCAAGCATCACAGTTTATTTTTTTAAATCCAAATGACCCTCATTTTTCTCCACCTGAAACGGCCGATTCCTAGACCCTGGATCGAGTTTGTTTAAAGCGCTGGTGAAACCTAAACTCTTTTTATGTTAAAAAACTCATCGCAGGCTATCACTTGAGTCTCACATGATGTCTAAAAAGTAGCGATGGTAGAGAAATATTTGAGCATTTTACGATGATTTCAAAACGATATCGTGCAAGCGGGTGTCCAATTCGCAAAAACCTCGGTCTTGAATATGGACTGCGGGACGGGTTGTTTTGGTGGTTTGTCTTAATTGGGGTCCTTGCCGTCGTTTCGCTCGTCTTGAGCGCGCTCCTGATGTTTGACTCTGCGAACGATGCTTTTATCCCGGAAATGCTAACAGTCGCGTTGTTCGTTCTCGTCGCTAGTGTGTTTGGACTGGCTCTGAAAATAACCAAATGGTCGTTGGCGCCCTTGGTCGAGATTCAGCGTTGGGCCTCCCAAATTCGACAGGGCGATTTTTCAGCGCGATTACTGAGCCCAGAAGGTCATCAGCTAGAAAATCTGGTTGGCGATGTGAATCGATTGTCTGAGTGGCTTGATTCGCTTGCGCAAGAGCGGGACCTCGAGCTGAGATCACAGCAAGAGCGAGTCGCGCAGCGTGCAGATTTTGCAAATGAACTCCATGACTCATTGGCGCAGACGCTTGCGAGTTTAAAATTTCAGGTTCGGGTGTTAGATGACACGCTGAGACAGGATAGTGAGCAAGCGATATGGCAAGAGATGGAGCGAATTCAGGTTAGTATTGATGAGGCAAATGTTGAGTTACGAGAACTGATTACACATTTTCGAGCACCACTGAGTGGCCGCGGACTTGTGCCGGGTATCAGGCGTTTAATGTCGCGATTTCGAAAAGAAACGGGTATGGAGATTGTGCTTCAAACTCAGTCAAAGGAGCCAAAGTTCTCGTCCGAGGAGGAGACCCAGATTTTGCGCATTGTTCAGGAGTCTCTTACTAATGTTCGCAAGCACAGTCGCGCCAATATGGTTCGATTGTTGCTCAATGAGCCCGCTAAGAATCAATTCCGCATTATCATTGAGGATGATGGAGAGGGGATGCTTAATCATGATCCGACAGATGATAATCACTTTGGATTATCGATTATGAAAGAGCGGGCAAATTCGATTGGCGCTAATCTTACAATCGAAAGTGAAGCTGGTGAAGGTACACGAGTACTATTCGAACTTGAGTTAAAGAACGCTAGCGATAGCTCACTCTAGGAGAACACGGTTGCGAATTCTTATTGTTGATGATCACGCATTATTTCGTTCGGGATTGCAAGGATTGTTAGAGCGTAGAGGCATAACGGTTGTGGGTTCCGCTGCAGATGGACAGGAGGGCCTAAAGCTCGCCTATGCGCATGAGCCCGACGTGGTGCTGCTTGACCTACGGATGCCGGACTTAAGCGGGCTTGGGGTGTTGCGCCAGATGCTTGATGAGGGTCTCGAGATACCGGTTGTGATGCTGACGACAAGTGCTGATGAGGGTGATCTTGCAGAGGCACTTCGAAATGGTGCTCGAGGTTACCTTTTGAAAGATATGGAGCCGGATGAATTGATCGTGGCGCTCCAGGAAATAGTCGGCGGGAAGATTGTTGTTGCCCCCGCCCTAACCAGTGTGCTCGCTGACCTCGTGCGATATGGCGAGCGCCGAGAACGCAAAGATGAATTTGCCCCGTTTAGCAGTTTGACACCAAGAGAGCATGAAATCCTTTGCCACCTTTCCGAGGGACAAAGCAATAAGGTTATTGCCCGAAATCTTAATATCTCAGATGGAACGGTCAAACTTCATGTTAAGGCAATCCTTAGAAAACTAAGCGTGCATTCGAGGGTGGAGGCCGCTGTCATGGCAGTTGAGAAGGGCGTTTGCAAGCGAGAGGTGCGTGAACAGACTTAAATCTAAATTTCCCCAGGACTTAAAGATAAGATTTTCGCTCGCTTCGTTTTCGACCCGAACGCTGGGTGACGACACCACGAATTAAGTTCGCGCTTCCAATTCGTATACGGGGGAAACCTTCTTGCAGCGCTTGGAGCGACCACTCGTTATTTTCAATAACCAGTTGTCTTAAGATTACGCCATTCCCATGTTCGGCAACAACAAAGGCGCCGTGACGAATGGCGGCACCTGGATCGACGATAACGACACATCCTTCCATGAATTCTGGCGCCATACTTTCGCCAAGCACTTGAAGGGCGAAAGGTTCTGCAGAAGCGCAGCCGCTCATACTCCTGAACCTGCGTTAAGGGTATCTAAGAGTCGATGCGACGTATGACTATCAGAAGAGTTCAGAATCTGACCGGCTAATTCAATAAGATCAGCCGTGCAGCTGGTCAGCACCTGCTGTCGAATCTCGAGGAGTTGAGAAGGCTCCATGCTGAATTCTCGAAGACCTAGTCCCAGCAGTAGTCGGGTGAAGTTTGGATCGCCAGCCATTTCGCCACACATGGCGACCGGAATTTGGGCATCCTCACCCGCGCGAATTATATTCTGAATGAGGCGAAGGACTGAGGGATGCAACGGATCATACAGATAATTCACGGTGTCATCGACGCGATCAATGGCTAAGGTATATTGAATCAGATCATTTGTACCGATGGACAGGAAATCCAGCTTGCTTGCAAACAGATCAGCTGAAATGGCGGCAGCAGGCACTTCAATCATGCCCCCGATAGGCAAATTGGCATTGAAGGATAAGCCGTCGCGATCAAGCTCGCCGCAGACTTCGCGAATGATCGCAAGTGTTTGTTCGAGCTCCTGGAGGCTCGACAACATTGGAATCATGATACGCGCCTGTCCAAACTGAGCCGCTCGAAAAATAGCTCTCAGTTGGGGCTTAAACAGCGAGGGCTCACTAAGGCACAGTCGGATTGCCCGTAGTCCTAATGCTGGCGTCATACTCACTTTAGGTTCTTTACGCCCGCCATCGACTTGCTTATCCGCGCCAAGATCCAATGTGCGGATCGTGACAGGATCATCAACAGACTGAAGGACATGGCAATACGCATTGTATTGTTCCTCCTCGCTTGGGAGATTTTCACGATTCATGAAAAGAAATTCTGTTCGGTATAGACCAACTCCCGATGCGCCGCTATCTTTAAAAGTGTCCAGATCCTCGGGCAATTCAATATTGGCAAGCAATTTAATCGGTTGGCCATCCGCAGTAACGGGGTGGACTTTTCGGAGCTTAGACAGTTCATTTTGTCTCAGTCGCTGACTTTCCCGAGCTGACTTGAAAAATTCGAGTGTCTCATCATCAGGCGCGACAATCAGTGCGCCAGATGCCGCGTCTACGATGAGATAATCGTTGTTACGAATTGAGCGGGTCACATCATGCAGTCCGACGATAGCCGGTATTGCGAGACTTCGGGCAAGAATAGCGGTATGTGAGATCGGTCCGCCTAAACTTGTAACGAATGCTGATAGATGACGCTGTCTTAACCTGATGGCATCTGCAGGACTGATATCTCGAGCAACAATGATCTGATCATTAAGCACCTGATCAATGTTATCGGTTAGCTTGTGGGTATCAGAATCGGAGCGGATCAGAATGTCCATGATGCGATCAACGACTTGGGCGACATCCTCTCTTTTGGTTCGAAGATAGGGGTCCGAAATATTGTCGAAGAAAGATATTAGGGTATTTGAATGATTCTGTAGCGACCATTCTGCATTAATTTGGTGTTCTGCAATGGAGGCAAGGGGTTGCTCGGACAGTACTGGATCATCTAACATCATAAGATGCACATCAATAAACGCTGCTGTTTCCGGAGGCGCTGAATCAGGTAAGTTATCCTGGACATGTTTGAGTTCACTGCGTACGAGTGTAATTGCGTGACTGAAACGGCTGATCTCCTGGTTTATCTCGTTTTTCTGAAGGCGGTAGTTAGGAATTGCACTACGGGATCGATCCCATATGAGGGCGCGGCCGATTGCAATCCCCCGACCGATGCCGGTACCCGTCAGTGTAAACATTACTCTTCCTCTCCAAAGCGATCGCAGATAAGCTCGTGAACACCCGCGATCGCCTGCTCTGCATCGACACCTTCTGCGATTAGCGTTAACCGGGCGCCTTGAGATGCTGCGAGCATCATTAGGCTCATAATGCTTTTAGCATCAGCACGAGTGCCCTCCTTGATAATCCAGATTTCACTGGAATACAGTCCCGCTGTTTTCACAAGTTTGGCGCAAGCTCGCGCGTGAAGACCCAGTCGATTGATAATTTCAATTTCGAGTTGATGACGCATTTTTTAAGCAGGATAAAAGTATCGATCGAGATTGAGCGGTTTAAGCTAAAAAAGCGATGGCAATATTTGTTTACGTTGACGAGCGCAATAGATGAAAACAGGTTCGTTAAACCGACAACACTAAATCTATCCTAAGTCTTCCGAAAAGTGGTGCTTTTGCGTTTCAGAACGGGGGTCGCTCAACTTGTAGGAAAGAGTACCCGAGGTTGTTAGATTAACAGATTGAAAAGCGCATCAGGATTGGATGCTTCGAAAACAGTTTTGCGAAAATCCGTGTTGGAAAATGCACCTGCAAGCTCGCTGAGAACCTTCAAATGCTGGTCTGTTGCTTCTGCAGGAACGAGAAGGCCAATTACAATTGTGATCGGTCTGTCATCAATTGCATCGAAATCGAGCGGTTGATGGAGTTTCATTGCCGCTGCAATTGGATTTGAGATGCCATTAAGTCTGCCGTGCGGCAGCGCGATACCGTCTCCGATGCCGGTACTGCCCAGACGTTCGCGCTCATTAAGTACTGAAAAAACGGTTTGTTGATCCATGCCTGGCAGTTGTCGAGACAATAGTTCTGCCATTTCCTCAAGCATACGCTTTTTGCTCGAGATCTTTACGTTGACGGCAACACGATCTCTGCTCAGAAGTGTTCTTAATGGGCCGGAATCGACGGCTGGCCCGGATTGGATGGTCTCGTTCATAACGAACCTCGGTGATTTTTGATTGAGTTTCGATTTATTGAGTAATTTAAAAAATTTGCGACGCGGCTTTTGACGATGACTTTAGTTAGCGGATGTTCTGCGCAACACGCAGCAATGCAAGGATTCATCGAGACCTCGAAAGGGTAGTCTAGGTGATACTCCGACGCTGAGCGGCTGGGAGAATTTTCATTTGTTCACGATATTTAGCGACGGTCCGCCGAGCGATTGTGATGCCATCTTGGTTTAGCATTGCAACGAGTTGGTTATCACTCAGAGGCTGTTGTGCGGATTCGGATTCTATCACTTTACGGATTTTGGCTTGCGCCGCTCTCGCAGAGGTTTGGGAGCCGTCCGATCCGCCTAGACTTGCCGAGAAAAAATGCTTGAGCGCAAATAAACCGTGTGGCGTCAGGATATTCTTTTGGTCAATTGCCCGCGAGACAGTAGATTCATGAATATCAAGTTCATTCGCAATATCGCGCAGTGTCATGGGGACCACACCCATATCGCCTGACTCCATAAAGTTGCGCTGCATCGACACAATAGTTTGGGTGACCTTGAGAATCGTCTGATCACGCTGCTCAAGACTTCGAATAAACCACTGTGCATCCTGAAGGTGATTCTTGATGTATTCACTGGTTTTTTTATCAGAACTATTTTGGTAATTTCGATAGTCTTGACTGATTCGAATGACAGATCCATCTGGTCGAACAAGGCGCACCACCCATTCTTGGTCAACTTTCTTGACGACCACGTCGGGAGAGATCGCCTGATCAACAAACGGGGTAAGCTCCTCCCCGGGCTTTGGGTTCAATGACTGAATCAGGGCGATCACTTTGGCAAGGCTACTCTGGTCGATTTCAAGTTCTTGCCCGAGCGCGGTGTACTGATGTTTTCCAAGGCGATCAAGATGATTGCTAACGAGTTTTTTTGCGTTTTCGACGTAGGCGGTTTTTTCATCTAGACCGTGAAGTTGCAGCATGAGGCATTCTCTTAGGTCTCGTGCCGCGATGCCGGGTAAATATAGGCTTTGAACAAGATGCAATACTGAGTCTATTTCTTTATCAGAAGGGCTATCCTTCGCATCGAGAATACTGCGCAATTCATCGTAGTTAATGGGGAGATAGCCTCGATCATCGAGTGAGCCAATGAGCGCATGGGCAATGAGTTCGTCGGGTCTACTCAGTCTATGCAGTGCAAGTTCTTCGAGAAGTCGGGTTCTTAAATCTTGGCCGGAGTCATGCCACATCGGTTGATTGGTTTCCGCACGAAACTTATTGCGAGACTCCGAGTGAGGTCGATAAGGTCGATCATCCCAATGCAGGCTGTCATAGTCGGTCGGAATCATTTCTGATTCGTTGATTGGCGACTCCTGATTGGGTTCTGGCTCAGTCTGAGTCAGGGGTTCAATTTCGTCTTGGGAAGGCGTTAGGTCATCTGAATAATTGAGGCTATCAACACCTTCCAGCAATGGGTTTGTCTCAAGTTTATTTTGAATCTCAAGATCCAAGTCAACTCGCCCCAGTTGTAAGAGCCGAAGTGACTGGGTAAGTTGAGCATTAAGTTGAAGGCGGCGACTTTGCCGAATTTGCAAAGAATGCTTCATGAGTGAGCCAATTTTAGATCGTTACAGTCGAAACTCTGATCCAAGGTATACCGACCGGACCTCTTCGTGGGCAAGAATATGGTCTGATGTACCCTCAGTGAGTACTCGACCTTGCGTCAGAATATAGGCTCTGTCACAGATACCCAAAGTCTCCCTCACATTGTGATCAGTGATAAGCACACCAATACCCATTTTTTTTAAGTCGTTTATCAACCTCTGGATATCAATGATTGAAATTGGATCGATACCAGCAAAGGGTTCATCAAGCAACATAAAGGAAGGTTTCAGGGAAACCGCTCGCGCAATCTCAACCCGGCGCCGCTCGCCCCCAGAAAGACTATAGCCATAATCTTTTGATTTATGAGAAATGCCGAAAGTCTCCATCATTTCCATGGCTCGGGCCTGCCGGCCATTTTGATCAAGCCCTGGCAAAGCCTCGAGGACGGCTAAGATATTTTCTTTCACAGTGAGACGTTTGAAGATGGAAGCTTCTTGCGGCAGATAGCCAATGCCTCTGCGTGCTCGCTCATGCATGGGCAGATCGCTGATGTCATTACCATCAAGAACAATGCGCCCATTATCCCGTCGTATCAGACCGCAAATCATGT
>JABHUE010000047.1 GCA_018672825.1 Pseudomonadota bacterium
AATACCGAGACTCCTGGACCGTATTCCGTGATCGTCGGCCGGATCATTATGGCGCGCTCGCCACGCTGGATGGCGGATAACGCCCCGTCGGGCAGCAGCCGTTTTGCGGCTTAGAGAGTGTTAAACGGGTTTGATAGATTCACCGCTGATTACGGTGGACTTGCGTTCATCAGTCCCGACAGGCACCTCGCCGTTCAGGGTAACCCACTAGACTTCGCAATCGAAGTCGGTATCAACAATGTCGCCGATAGCCTGATGCTGAGTGGCACGATTGTCCGAGAAGGCAATACTCCCAGAGATATTCCAGCAGACACTGGCTTTCTCTGCGGGTCAGACCGACGATGTGGTCCGGCAGCTTGCGCGCCATGCCGGCATTAACACACCGATGAAGTACATCCATCAGACGGGTGACCCGTTGAATAAGGCTGTGGCACAACTGGATATTTAACCAGTAATTCTGCCCCAACCCTAAAAAAAACTTGACCCCAACATTTCAATCAAAGATAAACAAAAATAAGCACTATTAAGTTTATTAGCAAATCATTATTTATCGAGACAGTTGTAAAAACTGGAGCGGGAAACGAGATTCGAACTCGCGACCCCAACCTTGGCAAGGTTGTGCTCTACCACTGAGCTATTCCCGCAATCGTAAAGGACAGTTTGACGGTAACTAAGGCGACTGGAGACAGACGCCGGACTTTTGTCTACCGTTCAATGATCGACAGGCGCATTATAAGGCAAAAACCTCTCGCGCTAACAAGGAATATTCTACTGGCGGTCCGCATTGATCGCATTGGGCTTTTGTGAATATTTGCGTCCCACTTTGAATATTTCTCCTAAAATTAGAGTCACCACCCAAACAGGAAATAGCGAAACTAAAGTCACTATGAGCAATAAACCGTGCCGAACCTCTCTGGGATGTACCCACACAATTCACAGTGAGCATAATCATATGACCTGGGATAATGCGCGTCCTCCGGCGATTACCGTCGCGCCCGGCGACAGCATTGAGTTCGAGAATATTGATGTCGCAAGTGGCCAGTTAAGCGAAAAATCAACCCTTAAAGACTTAAGCGAGATCGACTTGAACCTTGTCAGCCCGATTGCCGGCCCGGTCTATATTGATGGTGCTGAACCGGGCGATTCGCTCAAGGTCACCATGCTGGATTTTGAGCCTTCTGGTTGGGGATGGACGGCGATTTTGCCGGGATTTGGCCTTTTAGCTGAAGACTTCCCTACCTTGGCTCTAAACATCTGGTCTTTTGATAAAAGCTTCACCAAACCGGCATTCTACAGTTCGGGGGCAAAAATCCCCCTAAAGCCCTTTTGTGGCACGATTGGCAATGCGCCCGCAGCACCCGGCCCACACAGCACCATTCCGCCCTATTCGTCCGGCGGCAACATGGATATTCGCGATCTCACCGTGGGGGTCGAGTTGTTTTTGCCTGTAAACGTTAAAGGCGCGCTTTTCTCTGTTGGGGACACCCACGCCGCCCAGGGCGATGGCGAAGTTTGCGGCACAGCGATAGAAGCACCGATGAACGTCGCCGTTAAATTCGATTTGGTTAAAAACGAAAATCTTTCTTTCCCAAGATTTAGAACTCCCGGGCCGGTTACCCGACATCTGGACGAAAAGGGCTACGACGTTACAACCGGCATTGGTCCTGATCTAATGGAAGCCACTCAAAACGCCGTACGCGGCATGATAGATCTTTTGGGCAAGCAACAAGGTCTGAATCCTGAAGATGCTTATATGCTCTGTAGCGTCTGCGCCGACCTGCGAATCAGTGAGGTTGTTGATCAGCCCAACTGGGTAGTGTCATGCTACATACCTCGCGTTGTCTTCGAATAAGCTTAAAAAGCCTTAGTCTTTTTATTTTATTTGCCGAACAATACATCTAGGAAATTAGATATTGTGAAAAAATCAAATCCACGTGGATGTGACGATGCCGAGTGGCAAGTTCGTTGCGATTTGGCGGCAGCGTTTCAACTCTGCCATCACTTTGACTTTTGTGATCTGGTTTGGACGCATCTTTCTGCGCGAGTGCCGGGCGAGAAAGAGGTGTTTTTGTTAAACCCGTCGGGCTGCTTGTTTGATGAGGTGACCGCCTCAAATCTTATCAAGGTTGATATTGATGGCCACGCCTTGGATGGACAACAGGTAAACCCTGCCGCTTTTATGATTCATAGCGCGGTGTATCGCGCGGATGATCGGTATAACTGTACAGTACATTTACACGGCCAACATGGGGGCGCGATTTCAGTTTTGAGGGAAGGTCTTCAACCCGTACATAACTTTTACTTCGCTATCGGCGACGTGGCGTACCACGACTATGAAGGTTTTGCATTTCGCGATGACGAGCGCGATCGCCTGATCGCGAACTTAGGGGACTGTAAAGCAATGATACTGAGAAACCACGGCACTTTGACCGTTGGCGAGACAGTTGCGGCTGCGTTTGTACGCGCTTATTACATTGAAAAATTGAGTGAAATCCAGATTGCGGCGATGTCCTCGGGGCAAGAATTGATCCTCATTCCTGACAAAATATGTCGAGAAGATAAAGAAGCGATTAAACGTTTTGGAGAACCAGGTGCCAATGAATGGCAGGGGTTGCTCAGATTATTATTGCGTCAGGGTATTGATTCACACTTGCGTTAGATTATTGAATTCAATTGCAAAAGGTGCCCCGAACATAAAACCGGCACAAGATTTTCTTATTCGGGAATTGCCAAGGGTTTGCTCGCTGTTGAGGTAAAGCTAGCGCTCGGAGAGCATTGGCCAGGCGCCCTTGAGGTAAGCCACCATCGACCAAAGCGTCAGAGCGCCCGCGGCATACAACAGCAACTCGCCTAAAATGAGTGCCGGCGCCTGCATGCCGGCCTGCGCAAAAAGCAGGACTGTGATGGCTATAAATTGAAGCGTCGTTTTTATCTTCCCAAGCCAGCCCACCGCCACCACACCTCGGTTACCCAACTCTGCCATCCATTCCCTTAATGCTGAAATCGTAATTTCGCGACCGATAATAATCGCAACGACAATAGTGAAAAGAACGGGGCTCAAGACTCGTTGCGTCATTTCAGGATCGGCCGCTAACAACACCAAAACAGCAGAAACCATTAACTTGTCTGCCACAGGATCTAGAAAAGCGCCAAACGCGGATTGTTCGTTTCGCTTTCGGGCCAAATAACCGTCCGCCCAATCAGTAAAACCCGCGAGTAAAAATAATCCTGCGGTCAGATAACCCGAGCCGCCGATTAGATAGACGGCGACCACGACCGGGATGAGTGCGACTCTTAACAGCGTCAGGATATTTGCGATTGTCAACGGCATTGCTATTCGGTGCGAAAGTGTTCGATCAGACGATGGGCGAGATTAACGCTGATTCCTTCAACTTTTACAAGGTCCTCAAGCGACGCATCTTTCAATAATTTCATTCCACCGAAAAAACGCAGCAACGCCTGTCGTTTTTTAGCACCGATTCCCGGTATATCCTCAATCTGGGAGCGGTTCCGAGTCGCCGCCCTCTTCTTCCGATGGCCAGTAATGGCGAATCGATGCGCTTCATCCCTTATCTGACGAACCAGCAAATGAGCCGGCGACGTGGAGTCCAAGACGATCGGGGCCGAACTGCCAGGTAGAAAAAAACTTTCGCGACCTGACTTTCGACCCGCTCCTTTAGCCACACCCAAGATAGCGATATCGGTCGCCAAATGGGCTTTTAGGGCATCCATAGCCATCCGAACTTGGCCTTTTCCCCCGTCTATTAAGAGCAGGTCAGGTCGTGTTCCTTCCCCATCCATCACTCTTGCGATGCGCCGATCAATCACCTGTTGCATGGCTCCAAAATCATCACCCGGCGTAATATTCCGGATATTAAATCTGCGATATTCAGATGGAACTGCGCCGGAGTTGTCAAATACCACGCAAGAAGCAACCGGTGACTCGCCACTGCTATGACTTGTATCAAAACACTCGATACGTTCCAAAGGCTCTTTGCGCCCCATCAGCGCTTGTAACGCTTTCATTCTTTCCAAATGATCTGCATCCGCTGCCACCTGACGACGTAGATGGTCATTTGCATTCAAAAGTGCAATCTCCAGCCATTGCGCCCTTGAACCTCTCACCTTATTTTTGACTTTGACGGCACGCTTACCCAAACTGCATAGCGCCTGCTCAAGTAATGATGCGCCCTTGATTTTTGGAGAAACAATAACCTCCGCGGGTACCACGTGCGCTTGATAATGCTGGATTAACAGTTTTTGCAGTACTTCATCAATCGGCCAATCAAGCACGTTTTTTTCAAAAAAATGCCGGCTTCCGAGATTGTGTCCCGCTCTAATCTTCATGATTGAGAACAGGACTTGCCCTGCAGCACTCAGGGCAGTGACCACATCTGCATCCTGTTTACCACCGGAAATGTACTGCCGCTCCTGGAGTCGTCGGATCGCGAGGATCCGGTCTCGATAAAGTGCAGCCTCTTCAAAATCAAGATTCTCTGACGCCAGATCCATCGCCTGAGCAAAATTATCACTGATTTCGTTTTCCTTGCCGTTCAGAATCTTAACCACCCTGCCGACGTCGTCTCGATAATCGGATTCTGATATCAAATTCACGCAAGGGCCCGAGCAGCGTTTGATTTGATATTGAAGGCACGGCCTGCTTCGGTTCCTGAACGTATTGTTATCGCATTGGCGGACCGGGATAATCTTCTGGAGTTGTGCAAGCATAGTCCGAACAGCGCCCGCGCTCGCATAAGGGCCAAACAACTTGTCTTTTACATTCGTCCGACCTCGATACAACGAAAGACGTGGATATTGCTCGGTCAGGGATAGTCGTAAATACGGATAGCTTTTGTCATCACGGAGCAAAATATTATATTTCGGGCGAAGCGTTTTAATGAGGTTGCTTTCAAGTAGCAGCGCTTCGGTTTCGGTGCGGGTGCGATGAATTTCGATATCCTCAACAGCCGACATCATGAGCTGGACTCGGGTACTCTCGTGCGGCACCTTAAAATAACTGCCTACCCTTGCTCGTAGACTTCGAGCTTTTCCAACATATAAAACTCGTCGCGCATCGTCCCTCATCACATACACCCCCGGGGTGCGGGCGAGACTTGCCAGAAACGGTTTATGATCTATCGGCATTGTTATGAGATTAGCGCTTTCGCCCTTTTGAAAATTGCTTCGAACATCTTTTGGTCGAGTCTCCCCGTTTGCGTGTTGTAACGGCTGCAGTGATAGCTTGAGAGTATTTTTCTTCCACCAGGGAGTTCATATTCTGTTCCGTGACCGAAAGACAACTTTGCGACGGAAAGTCCAAATGCTCGCACGATACTATCGTGAGAGATCTTGCCAAGGGCAATGATGACTGCGCCGTTCGGTAACGCGCCAAGCTCGGATTTCAGAAACCTTCGACACGTATTCACTTCGCTCGCCACGGGCTTATTCTGAGGAGGTAAACATTTCACCGCGTTGGTTATCCGACACTTAAGAAGCGCGAGGTTGTCCCCGGGCACCGACTCGGAGGCAGACGAGAATCCGAACTTATGCAGGGTCTTGAAAAGCATGATTCCCGCATGATCTCCGGTAAAGGGTCGCCCGGTCGCATTTGCCCCATGAAGGCCGGGAGCGAGACCCACAATCAATAGTTCAGGTCGAGTCACCCCAAACGGGGGGACCGGCTTGCACTCATATCGGGGGAAGCGATCCTGGACTTCGGCTAAGAAATCAGTCAGTCGAGGACAATCCTTGCAGCGTGGATCGTATTCTTTTAAAGAAAAGCGCTTCTTCACAAAATTAATTCCGTCGGTTTTTATTGCACGGGTTGGTTGTTGCTATTACAGCAAATCTTTAAAATGCAGGGCGCACTTCCAATATCTAATTATCTTATGAAAATATCAGCTTCTGACGTTCGGATCGGCAATTTGGTTGAGTATCAGGGAAAACTCTGGCGAATTTTAAAAAAATCTCATGTAAAACCGGGAAAGGGAGGCGCTTTCGCACAGCTCGAAATGAAGGCAATTTCGGAT
>JABHUE010000116.1 GCA_018672825.1 Pseudomonadota bacterium
CGGAAGCACGCCATCATCTTTGTGGTGCTCAAATAGCGGGCCAAACAAACGTACGAAATCACGTAGTTGCTCCGCCGAGCCCGCATGTGGCTCAAAAATTAAAACCAGGTATTGATCAAATGCTGATTTGATCGTTTCCAGATTTTGAAACTTCGATGCTGCGGTCCACGAGAGATTCTCAACCACCGCTCCCAATTCTGGAGTCAGCAATCTGAAGTAGACATCTTTTTCAGTTACCAAATTAAATCCTCCCAAACGCTGACCTTGTGAACCCGTATTTTACGGGGATAAACGGTTCAATCGGACAGGGTAGCCTAACGGAACATGTCACCCCTTCCAATTAGAGCAGTGGACTCATAATCCATTGGACAGAGGGTCGAGCCCTTCCAAGCCCACCAAACTTTAACTTTGCTGCCGAAACCAGTTGATAATTGTCTGGTTAATATAGAAATAAGTTTATGATTGTGCGAGGCGTCAGCCCTATCCGGAATACCTCGATTGAATTGCCGATCAGAATTTAGACTTTTGCCTTTTCAAGGATAACCTAGTGGAACAAAATCGGATCTTTGATTACATCATTGTTGGCGCTGGATCAGCTGGATGTGTTCTAGCCAACAGGCTAACTGAGCAATCGTCCAATCGGGTCTTGCTGATAGAGGCTGGGGGGAATGATCGAAGCATCCTCATTCAAATGCCAGCCGCTTGTGGAATGGCAGCACGTGACCCGCGTTTCGATTGGGGGTACACCAGTGAACCTGAACCATACTGTGACGGACGGCAAATTTTGGAGCATCGCGGTCGAGTGCTTGGAGGCTCTTCAGCTATCAATGGCATGGTTGCCAATCGCGGTAATCCCAAGGATTATGATGCGTGGGCAAGTGAAGGCCTTTCGGAGTGGCGTTATGAAGAGTGTCTGCCTTATTTCCGAAAAATGGAAACATCAGATAAAGGTAAAAGCGAGTTTCGAGGCGACAGTGGACCGCAAACCATAGAAACGTGCAAAGCAACTCACCCCCTTCACCGGGCATTTCTGAAAGCTGGCCAACAGGCCGGCTATGGAATTACTTCAGACCAGAACGGCGAACAGCACGAAGGTTTTCATGTTGCCCAGAGTTTTACACGAAACGGTCAGCGCTGTAGCGCAGCGAAGGCGTATTTACATCCTGTCATGCAACGGGAAAATCTGACCGTTTTAACGAATACTCTGGCTCACCAAATTCAGTTTGATGGCAAACGTGCTGTTGCGGTGCTTGCAGAAAAAAACGGGGAGCAGACTCGGTATGAGGCAAGTCGCGAGATAATCTTATCTGGCGGTGCGATCAATTCGCCTCAGCTTCTTTTGTTATCGGGAGTTGGTGACCCTGTCCATCTCGCCAGTCACGGCATCACCACGGTAGCCAATGTCCCCGCGGTCGGAAAAAATCTCGAAAATCATCAAATTGTGCCGATCACTTATGCGACGCCAAAAGGCGTTTCATGGGCTCAGAGTTTCAAAGGCTTGGGGAAATACCGTATCGGTCTTGAATGGATGCTGTTGAAATCCGGATTAGGCGCATCAACCATCTGCGAGACTGGCTGTTTCTTTAAGAGCTCGCCTGATGTTGACTACGCAGATCTTCAGCATGAATTTTATGCCATGACCGCCGATATGGGTGATCCCGTCGCAAACTTTGAGGACGGTTTCATGTTCTCGATGGGTTTAATGCGGCCTGAGAGTCGCGGACAGGTGATGCTGAAATCAGGTAATCCCAATCATCACCCCTCAATCTCATATCATTTTTTTGAAGCAGAGCGTGATCGCCAAGTTATGATCGACGGTGTCAGACGAACACGTGAGATGGCAGCACAACCCGCTTTTGATGGTTTGCGAAGTCATGAGCTGGCACCAGGGGAAGACGTGCAAAGCGATGATGAAATTATGAGTTGGCTCCGCGCGACTGCCTCAACGGAATACCACCCCACCTCAACCTGTCGCATGGGAACTGGCGATAATTCTGTTACAAACACAAACGGATTAGTTCACGAGACAGAAGGATTACGCGTCGTTGATGCGTCAATCATGCCTCACAACGTGACCGCTAATCTCAACGCGCCTGTCACCATGATGGCGGAGAAACTTGCAGATGTCATTCTGCGTTAGATGGCCAAGCCGGGATAGCTTAAATGAATCTAAAATGTCTATCATCAGTTAGTACAAGTCATACTCATCAGTAACAAATCTGTCATCCCATAATTAACTGAACATCGCATGAACCATTCAGTCTCTCGCCTAACGTCCGTCCGATGCGCCAATGCGCTTACCGCATCCGGATGGCAGAAAAACTGCGTTGTGCAATTTAGTGATCAGGGCCGCATTGAGAGCGTTCGGGAAGATGAAACCTCTGATGTAGACCTTTATCTTGAGGGTATTGTTATTGCAGGCATCCCAAACCTGCACTCTCATGCGCATCAAAAAGCGATCACGGGATTAACCGAATATCGAGTACCGGGTCAGGATGATTTCTGGGGATGGCGCGAACTGATGTACCGTGCTAATTCGCGACTTAACCCCGAACAGCTGCAGATAATCGCCAACTACCTTTATATTGATATGTTGCTCAAAGGGTATACATCTGTTGCGGAGTTTCACTATCTGCATCATCAGCCCGATGGCGCTCCATACTCAAACCGAAGTGAAATGTCGGAACGCCTTTTCGACGCAGCCTCAGAGGCCGGTATCGCTATCACTTTGCTGCCCACGCTTTATTGTCGTGGCGGTTTTGAAAATGAACCGATCAAGGACGCACAGAATCGGTTCTATCACGATCCAGATGGCTATCTTAGACTTCTTTCTGAATGCCACTCGCTCTGTGCTGAAGATCCTGACCGCTCGACAGGCATTGCGGCCCATTCCCTACGTGCCGTTTCTCCTCAAGATTTAAACGCCACAATAACGCACGCAAAAAGTATTCTTAAGGACGCCCCGATTCACATTCATGTGGCCGAACAGATAAAAGAAGTAAATGACTGCATGAGCGTCAATTCTGCTAGACCCGTTAGCTGGTTATTCGATCAATGTGATGTCACTCATCGGTGGTGTCTGGTTCACGCGACACATGTCGATCGCAAAGAACAAGCGCTAATTGCCAAAAGCGGCGTGACCGTTGGGCTCTGCCCCGCGACCGAAGCAAATCTAGGAGACGGTATTTTTCCCGCATCAGAGCTAATAGCAAACAATGGCTTTTTCGGGATTGGATCTGACAGCCAGGTCAGCACATCTCCGGCTCACGAGCTTCAGCTTCTTGAATACGGACAGAGATTGAGTCGGCAAAAGCGGGCGGTACTGGTTACAGATGCTACAAAAAGTAATGGTCGATCCCTCATAGACGCCGCGGTCATTGGCGGCAACCGGGCGCAAGGCGAATTTGTATGCGGAATACAGCCCGGCTCACGGGGTGATCTCGTTGAGCTGGATTCGGACCATGTTGAATTCTCTAACCGAACCCTCGATCAGGTCCTGGATACCTGGATTTTTTCAAGCCCGTTTAATCCGGTAAAAACCGTGATTGTCGGGGCAAAGCAGGTTGTTCAAAACGGGGTGCACCCGAACCGGGAAGCCGCAACAACGGCTTATCGCAGGATGATCCAATCGTTAGCACTCACCGAAACGTGAAGATTCCAACTAAGATTGAAACTGTACCCATCCGAGATACAAGAGTGCGTAAACCCCGATTGAGCACAACGCAAAGATAATTCCGATCGCCCATTTTGTTGAGCGGAATCTCCAAAGCAGGCTCACCACGATTACTGTAGCGGTTATGGGCAGTAGCAAGGCATCCATAGTGTTTACCGTCTCTTGAAGGTTAAGAAGATGAAGGGGGCCGGATATTCCCTCCCAGACTGGTCAAAAATTGACCCCAGATTGGCGCCGTAAAGGCAGCACCAGTTTCAAAAAGCATAAACACGCCCAGCACTTTTAAAAATGACCACTTCGATTTCATTCTATTTTTAGACTCTACTCGTCACTGCTTAACAATTTTCAAAGTTAGAAAAAATAAAATAATATAAAAAACTTTACTCGTCCGGTTCCCGAAAATCTGTTAAAACCGTGCTCATGCAAACCTATACGCTAAACCCGGGTCACCTGATCTTAAACGAACTGCGAGAAATCAGATCACAACCCATCCAAATCTCACTGCCTGACTCTGCTTGGGGGCCTATCAAACGCAGTCATCAGCATCTCATTGCCGTCGTGCAACGGGGAACGCCCGCCTACGGCATCAATACAGGTTTTGGCAAACTCGCAAAAACCCAGGTCGGTGTCAACGACTTATCAACGCTACAACATAACCTAATTCGTTCACATGCTGCCGGCGTTGGCACACCGATTGACCTGCAAGTGGTGCGTCTCGCGATGATTCTCAAACTCCTGAGTCTTGCTCAGGGATATTCAGGCGTGCGACCAAAAATTATCGAGCACTTCATGGCAATGCTCGGGCACGATATCGTGCCCGTTGTTCCTGAAAAAGGCTCAGTCGGTGCATCGGGTGATCTCGCGCCGCTTGCTCATCTATCTCTCCCATTAATTGGGGAAGGAGAGGTTTTTTTAAACGAGACCAGAATGCCAGCGGCTAAGGCGCTGCGAATCGTTGGATTAACACCCCTCGTGCTTGAGGCTAAAGAAGGACTGGCCCTGCTCAACGGCACACAAATTTCTACGGCTCTCGCCATCGACGGTCTTTTTTCGGCAGAGCAAAATCTTGCCAGCGCAATTGTGATCGGATCAATAACAGTAGACGCAACGCTTGGAAGTTACGTCCCTTTTGATCAACGCATCCACGAAGTGAGACGGCAATCTGGTCAATCACGAGTCGCTAGCCTATACCGGACACTGCTAAACGATAGCCAACTTAATCAATCCCATGCAAATTGTGATCGTGTTCAAGACCCGTACAGTCTTCGCTGTCAGCCACAAGTGCTGGGGGCGTGCCTCGACCAACTCGACCACGGCGCCAAAATACTATTACGCGAAGCCAATGCAGTCTCCGATAATCCTCTGATTTGTCCAGAAACCGGTGAAGTCCTCTCTGGCGGAAATTTTCACGCGGAGCCAGTCGCAATGGTGGCTGACAACATCGCGCTCGCCATTTCCGAGACCGGCAGTTTGTCAGAGCGACGGATCGCGATGCTCATCGACTCAAGCATCAGCGAGTTACCGCCATTTCTTACCACCAAGGCAGGGCTTGAATCAGGCTTTATGGTTGCCCATGTCACTGCAGCTGCACTCGCCTCAGAAAATAAGAGTCTTTCCCATCCCGCAAGCGTGGATAGCCTGCCCACCTCAGCGAACCAGGAAGATCATGTCAGCATGGCAACATTTGCTGCAAGACGGCTACGCGCCATGAACGAAAACACTCAAAATATTCTGGCAATTGAATATCTTGCCGCATCACAGGGGATTTCATTGCGGCGACCACTCACATCCTCATCTTGTGTCGAAACGGCTGTTAAGAGACTACGACAGCAAATACCAGAGTATCAGGAAGACCGGGTGTTCTATCCCGATATCGATACAGCATCGTCCCTGATCAGTCACGGTCAACTCGCTACGCTGCTGCCCACCCAGCCACTCGACACGGCAGTCGACGCATCATGACCCAAATTCTCGATATTGCACAGGTTGGCCATCCAGTGCTGCGTGAACCGACTATGGAGTTGAGTCTCGAAACGCTTGCACAGAAAAAAACGCAGTTATTTATCGACGAGTTAATCGCGACTATGCGGGCGGCTAACGGCGCGGGGCTCGCTGCCAATCAGGTTCACCGGTCGCTTCGTATCTGCGTCATTGAAGTCCTTGATAATCCTCGTTACCCCTACCGCCCAAACATCCCGCTTACCGTGCTAGTTAATCCTATTCTCACGCCTGCAGGTAACGATACATTTGAAAATTATGAAGGATGTCTTAGTGTGCCTAATCTTCGAGGTAAGGTGCAGCGACACTGCGAGATTGATGTCACAGCGCTAGACCGCCACGGCAACCCGATAAACACGCGCGTTAAAGGAATGACAGCAGCAACCTACCAGCACGAAGTTGATCACCTCTTGGGAATGCTTTTTTTGGATCGAGTTAAAGATTCACGCA
Source organism: Pseudomonadota bacterium (assembly GCA_018672825.1). Taxonomy (GTDB): domain Bacteria; phylum Pseudomonadota; class Gammaproteobacteria; order Arenicellales; family UBA868; genus UBA868. The sequence goes on from JABHUE010000116.1 coordinate 6,122, forward strand.
GCCTCGTGACCTGGGATAATTTTGAACGCTATCATCAGGCTCAAGTCGCCGAAACAGTCAAACAGCTGGTGTCCCGCTACGGAAGCTGACCCGACCCAAGAGTTCACAACAAGCATCATTACCCCATAGTCCATCCAACTCATCAAAATGAAACTCAACCGATACGCACCTGAAAGACATATCGAAGCGCCCAAAGGGCCCGAACTGCAATGCAAGCATTGGAGTACGGAAGCGCCGATGCGGATGCTGATGAACAACCTTGACCCGGCAGTTGCCGAGAATCCGGCAGAGTTGGTTGTTTATGGCGGGGTGGGTCGAGCTGCACGAGACTGGGACAGCTTCGACCGGATTATCTCCTCCCTCAAGACGCTTGAGATTGACCAGACATTGCTTGTTCAATCGGGCAAACCCGTTGGCGTCTTTCAGACCCACGAGCAGGCGCCCCGCGTCCTGATCGCTAATTCAAACCTTGTCCCGCATTGGGCAACCTTAGAGCACTTCTCGGAACTCGATCGACGTGGACTGATGATGTACGGCCAGATGACTGCCGGTTCCTGGATTTATATCGGCTCCCAAGGCATCGTTCAAGGCACCTTCGAAACTTTTGCTGAAATGGCACGACAACATTTTGGCGGGACTGCAAAAGGTCGATGGATTCTGACCGCAGGTCTCGGCGGCATGGGCGGCGCCCAACCCCTCGCGGCCACCATGAGTGGCTTCTCCATGATCGCCGTCGAGTGTAATCGATCCTCTATTGAATTCCGACTCAAAACGCGTTACCTCGATGCCTGGGCAGACACGATAGAAGATGCTCTTAATCTTGTTGAAAATGCGCATGCTGACGGCAGGGCAATATCGGTAGGTCTGCTCGGAAACGCCGCCGAAATTTATCCTGATCTCGTTGCCCGCTCTCAGTCTGACCCTCGATACCAGCCGGATGCCGTCACCGATCAGACCTCCGCTCATGATCCTCAAAACGGTTATCTTCCGGCTGGATGGACAGTAGAAGAATGGACAGAGCGACGCAAGACCGATCCGAATGCAGTAGCCGCTGCGGCAAAAGCCTCTATGGCAGTCCAGGTCAGGGCCATGCTCGACTTCTGGGATCGTGGCGTACCTGTTGTTGATTACGGAAACAACATCCGTCAGATGGCTCAGGAATCAGGTGTCAAAAATGCCTTTGATTACCCCGGCTTCGTGCCCGCATACGTTCGGCCGTTATTTTGCAGAGGGATTGGTCCCTTTCGCTGGGCTGCGCTTTCGGGAGATCCTGAAGATATTTACCGAACTGACGCTAAAGTAAAGGAACTCATTCCAGACAACCCCCAGCTACACCAATGGCTGGATATGGCACAAAAAAGAATCTCGTTTCAAGGAATGCCAAGCCGAATCTGCTGGCTAGGTCTCGGCGATCGCGACCGAGTGGGACGAGCTTTTAACCAAATGGTCGCGACCGGCGAACTCAGCGCGCCCGTGGTCATTGGTAGAGATCATCTGGATAGCGGATCAGTTGCCAGTCCAAACCGCGAAACCGAAAAGATGAAGGATGGATCTGACGCCGTATCCGATTGGCCGTTATTGAATGCACTTCTAAATACCGCATCCGGCGCGACCTGGGTGTCTCTTCATCACGGCGGTGGTGTCGGTATCGGCTTTTCCCAGCACGCAGGCCTGGTTATCCTCGCTGACGGCTCTGATTCTGCGGACCAAAAACTGGCTCGGGTCCTGTGGAATGATCCCGCGTCCGGCGTAATGCGTCATGCCGACGCGGGCTATGAAGAAGCAATCGATTGTGCAAAAGCGCACAATCTAAACCTACCCGGTATCAGTACCTGAATTCAGGTACTGATCAGAAGTCTAAACCGCGCTCTGAAGGTCCGCTGCTAATGATTGCTTCACCTCTGGACTAATCTCTGTTTCATAAGCGTACTCAGGGTGATCAATACCAAAGCGCACTACCGCGTCCCCTTTAAATCCGGCAATGTCCTGCTCCGATAATTCAAAGCGTAAAAAATGAACTGCCGAGGTTTTGTCGCTGGTTTCCCTTTCAAGATCTTCATTGGCAATCGGTCGAATACGATCGTTTTCCCCAACTGCGAGCCACACCGATCTCTCGACACCAAGCAGGCGTGCCAAGGCTTCGCGGCGCTCGTCGACTTCGGGGTACTCAAGCATAAAAGTCGCCTTCAGATTGGACCCATCCGGGATAAGCGGATTGTATGAGTCAAGTTCTTCCTGGATTTGACCCGCCTCAAAAATGCGCTCAATGCGGAGCATCTCCTGGACCTGATATTGCATCGTTAATGCATCCTCAAAATACAGCGTCGCATTCTTCCCGATGGTAACGCGCCGATGGGCTTTATGATCCAGCACCTTTGCTCGGAAAGCTTGTCGCTCGGTCGAATAAGCTTCTAAAGAAAAAAGATCTTCTCGGGTTAACGTGTTCATGGTTACTCCTGTCGTCAATTAATTTAAATGCCATACGCCTGTTTAAGCAGGCTAATCGGGTGTGCCGGTTCACTACCATCGCTAACGCCATTGGCGATGTGATGGCCCGCAATGGGGCAGTCGCTGCCATAATGATCCGGATTATTTTTCTTCACTGCGTTGATCACCGGCCTACCGATTTTCATCGCCTTATCAAACGTTTCGACTTTCACGCCATAAGTCCCGTCATGACCAGAACACCGCTCGATCATGGTGACTTCTGTACCCGGTATTAGCGAGAGAAGGTCACGTGTTTTGGGGCCCGCATTCTGGACACGCTGATGGCAGGAGGCGTGATAAACCACGGTTCCAAGCTCATTCTGGAATTCAGTGCTCAGTAGTCCCTCGGTATGGCGCAACATCAGATACTCAAAAGGATCATAGAATGCATTCGCCACTTTTTGGACATCGGGATCATCAGGAAAAAGAAGCGGCAACTCCTGTTTAAACATCAATGCACAGGACGGCACTAACGCCAGTAGATCCCAGCCTTCATCAACACATTTGACGAGCTGCGGAATATTCTGCTCCTTGGCCTTCTGTACTGACTTGAGATCACCCAACTCGAGCTTCGGCATTCCACAACACGCCTCTTTTTCCGCAATCGAGACTGGAATATTATTATGTTCGAGCACGGATAACAGATCTTCCCCAAGGCCCGGTTCGTTACGATTGACATAACAGGTTGCAAAAAGTGCAACTTTGCCTTTGGTCTTTTTGCCCGGCACCGCACCCTCTCCCAGAGGGGTTAATCGTTTTGAGATTCTTTTTCTCAACGGACGAGACTCAAAAGGCGGGATGCGGGCGTCAGCGTGAATACCCGCCACTTTTTCAAGCGCTTTTCTGATCGGTTTTGTGCGATTGGAGGCATTAACCACAATAGAGATGCCGGGCAACCCGGCCGTTTTCCCCACCGCATCAGTACTCGTAAGTATCTTGTCGCGAGCAGATGCGCCTTCTTTTTCGTAACGAACCGATTTCGCCCGCAACATCAAGTGTGGAAAGTCTATGTTCCACTCATGGGGCGGAACATAAGGGCATTTGGTCATGTAACACAGATCACACAAATAGCACTGATCGACCACTTTCCAGTAATCCTGTTTGTCGACCCCGTCAACTTCCATTGTCGACGATTCATCAACAAGATCAAAAAGCGTGGGAAAGCTGTCACACAGGGATACGCAGCGCCTGCAGCCATGACACAGGTCGAACACGCGTTCAAGCTCCGTCATTAACTTCTCTTCGTCATTAAAATCCTTACTCAGCCAATCAATTGGATGACGAATTGGGGCGCTTAAGCTTCCTTCCATTTTTAACTCACCGATCTAAATAAAAATTTGCGAGAAGCGCCGAAACGCTTCTCGCATCGTCAAATAAACAGCGCTTAACTGTCTAATGAATCCAACGCCTTCTGAAATCGATTGGCATGGGATCGTTCGGCTTTTCCGAGCGTCTCAAACCAATCAGCGATCTCATCAAAGCCTTCATCACGAGCCGTCTTCGCCATACCCGGATACATATCGGTGTACTCATGAGTCTCGCCCGCGACAGCGGCTTTAAGATTGTCGGAAGTACCGCCGATGGGCAGACCCGTTGCAGGATCTCCGGTTTCCTCAAGATACTCGAGGTGGCCATGCGCGTGGCCCGTTTCCCCTTCTGCAGTTGATCGAAACACAGCAGCAACGTCGTTGTAGCCTTCAACATCGGCTTTTGAAGCAAAATAAAGGTAACGCCTGTTTGCCTGCGATTCACCGGCAAAAGCGTCCTTAAGATTTTGTTCTGTTTTGGAGTCTTTAAGTGACATGTCGTTCTCCGTAAGGTTTGTTTATCAATAATTCCGGATGTACGTTTCACCCGGAATTCGTAATATAAGGTCAAGATATTAATATGTATAATCGTTTGTTATAATTATATTAATAGTTTTTTCCTATTATTTAAATGAACCTCAAAGACCTCGAATACCTGGTTGCGGTCAGCGAAACGCTGCATTTTGGTCGAGCGGCGCAGCGTTGTTTCGTCAGCCAGCCCACCCTCTCAGGGCAGATCAATAAGCTTGAACAGGAGCTGGGTGTGATGCTTTTTGAGCGAACAAATCGTAGCGTCCATATCACGCCCATGGGTGAAACCATGACCGAGCATGCCCGAAAAATTCTCGAACAGGCAGACGTCATGCGAAGCCTTGCCAAAGCGCAGCATGACCCGCTCGCAGGTCCGCTTCGTATTGGCGCAATCCACACGCTAAGTCCCTATCTTGTTCCATTGTTTATGCTCGAGCTCCAACGGCAACATCCCGAGCTGTCACTGGAATTGACTGAATCGACAACAGAGCAACTACTTTTAAAAATACAGGCTCATCAAATCGACGGCGCCCTTCTCGCGACTGCCCCTCCGGGCGATGGTCTAAAGCAGATTAAATTATTCAAGGAGCCGTTCTGGCTCGCACACCCGCGAGATCATCACTTGTATGAAAAGGATGAAATCACCTTAAATGATCTCAAACATGAAAAAATGCTTCTGCTGTCTCAGGAACACTGCCTTTCTGAGCAGGTGATCAGTGCCTGTCGAATTCAACGAGAGGACTCCTCGTATCCCATGCCCAAACTAAATGCGTCGAGCCTCGAAACGCTGGTGCAGCTCGTTGGGATGGGGCTTGGCGTAACGCTAGTACCCGCGCTCTCTGTGCACGGCGGCCGCCTGGCAACAGATAAAGTGATTCTTCGAGAAGTCGAAATCCCGAATGCGATTAGAGAAGTCCGATTGGTCTACCGAAACAGTTTTCCCCGAGAGGCAGCACTCAAACTTTTCTGCGACATTGTTTGCAGAGTGCTGCCCAATACCGTGCGTAAATAAACAAAATGCAACTTACGTTAGGTCCTCGACGGGAAAAAACAATCGAGTTTCACTGAGCTGGCAGGCTTCCCGGAAAGAAGCTGGGGGCTGAGCTTCGGTCACTACAATATCAACATCATCCAGGCCGCAGACTTTTACCAGTGCATCAGAGTCAAATTTGGAACTGTCAGTAACAAAACAACTCTTCCGAGCCTGACTAATTGCAGCTCTGGAGAATTCTGCCTCACACAGATGGAAGTCCAGGAATTCGTTGTCGCTATTAATAGCGCCAACAGACAGAATGGCATAGTCGACATTAAACTGCTGGATAAAATCGATTGCCCCCTTACCAAAAGCCGCGGCATCATCAGCTCGCAACTCGCCGCCAGTGACATAAGTACGATTTCCGTTTCTGGAGGCCAGCGTGCGTGCAATCTCAACGGAGTTAGTCACTACGTTCAAGTTACTGTGATCACATAGTGCCTGAGCAACATAAGCCGTCGTCGAGCCACAATCGATAATCAATGAGTCCCCGTCCTTTATCAGCTCGGAAGCCGCCTTGGCCAATCTGCGTTTGGCATCAAGATTTTTTCTGAGGCGGCGATGAAAAGGCGCTTCTTGAATCGAAATTGGGGCAATAATTCCGCCATGCACTCTTAAAGCAAGGCCTCGCTTTACCAAAGGATCGACGTGTCGTCTGACGGTCTCTCCAGACACACCCAACTGAAATGCAAGGTCGTTTATGGTGACCTGTCCACAGAGATTCAGCGCGTCCATAATTGCAGCTTCATATTTGCTGGTCAGAATCATATTTTTCAGCCCTTCAATACCCAGAAATTTGAGTAATTCTGTGGACATTATTGTTAATGTCGGACCAAAATTCCAATTTTTGTTTATTTATATGAATTTTTGTGTAATTCTAGTGCTGTAAAGGCCTGACCCTTAATAAAGGCCAAATGATTCAAGTAACGACGGGAATTCCAAAACCCATCCGAGTCGGGGCGTTACCGCCTGTATCGCCATCGTGGCTGACCGCCTGATCAATCGGTGGGCACAAAGAAAGAGAATGGAGTTTGGGCTTCAGTCTTAAGACAACCGTGGATCCTTTCTATGAGTAAAACAATTGAACATCAGATACGGGAACTGGACTTCTGGAAAGGGGGTATCACGCTCGAACCCATCGAGGGCGGCATCACCAACCAGAATTTCGTTGTAATCGATCAAGGAAAAAAGTTCTTTGTCCGCATGGGTGATGATATTCCCCTCCACGGCGTTATGCGCTTTAACGAACTTGAGGCCAGTATCGCAGCAGCCAAAGTCGGCCTTTCCCCCGCCGTTGCATACCACGCACCGGGAGTGCTGATCCTAAATTTCATCGAAGGAAAGACCCTCACTGAGGCAGAAATCAGACAGGATGTATATCTTGAGCGAATCTTGCCGATGCTGCATACCTGTCATCGGGAACTGGCCCAACAGATCCGGGGTCCGGCTCTCATCTTCTGGGTCTTCCACGTCATCCGCGATTACCTTGGAACACTCCAAAATGATGGCAGTCGCTCGAGCGACATGCTACCCAGACTACAGGAAAAAGGTGCAGTTCTTGAGGCGGCCGTCGGATCGGTTGATATCGTTTACGGACATAACGACCTTCTTGCCGCAAACTTTATCGACGATGGTAACCGGCTCTGGCTCGTTGACTGGGACTACGCTGGCTACAACAGTCCGCTTTTTGATCTCGCCAATCTGGCATCGAATAACAGTCTCTCCAGAAATCAGGAGGATTGGCTACTACAGCACTACTTTAACGCTCCCATTTCTGACCAGACTCGACATGGATTTGAGGCGATGAAGTGTGCGTCTTTACTGCGAGAAACACTTTGGAGCATGGTGTCCGAAATTCACTCCCAGCTCGATTTCGACTTTGTGGCGTACACACGCGAGAACCTGGAGCGATTTGAGCAGCAATGGAATTCTTTTTCCGCCTGAAAGTATTCAAAGACGACCACATCACAAATTCCCGAGGGAGACTATTAACATGACAACCCTGCCGCAACACGTCCAGGTCGTAATCATCGGTGGCGGAATCGCCGGATGCTCGACAGCGTATCACCTGGCCCAACTGGGGTACAAAGATGTGCTGCTGCTGGAACGACACCAACTGACCAGCGGCAGTACTTGGCATGCAGCTGGATTAGTGGGCCAACTGCGTTCACAAGCCGGCATTACCCAATTACTGGGCAACTCTGTCGCCCTGTATGACCGATTGGAGGCCGAAACAGGACTGTCCACGGGCTGGAAGATGAATGGCGGTCTGCGTCTTGCCTGCAATGAATCCAGAATGACCGAGATTGCACGCCAGGCAACAACCGCGCGCAGTTTCGGCCTTGAAATGCATCTGCTGACGCCATCTGAAGCAAAAGATCTATGGCCACTAATGGATGTCAGTGACGTTTTGGGCGCAGCATTTTTACCTTCGGACGGCCAAGCGAGTCCGTCTGACATTACCCAAGCACTTGCGAAAGGCGCTCGCAATCACGGCGTAACGATTCTTGAAAACATCCAAGTGACTGGTGTGCGAGCTGAAAACGGCCGCGTCACCGGTATCGATACTTCGTCGGGTCCTGTGGATTGCGAAATTCTGGTCAACTGTGCCGGGCAATGGGCCCGGGAAGTCGGTCAATTGGCAGGGGTTAATGTGCCATTGGTCTCTGTGCAGCATCAGTACCTCATTACCGAAACGATCGATGGTGTCACTTCCGATCTCCCCACACTGAGAGATCCTGACCGTCTAACGTACTTCAAAGAGGAAGTCGGCGGCCTTGTCATGGGTGGCTACGAACCCAACCCGGTGGGTTGGGCGCAAGCGGGCTTTCCCGAAAAGTTTGCGTTTTCACTACTGGACTCAGACTGGGATCATTTTGAACAACTGATGGTACAGGCTCTGCCGCGGGTTCCTGCCCTTTCCCATGCCGGTATCAAGGAGCTGCTCAATGGTCCTGAGAGTTTTACGCCTGATGGCAACTTTATCCTCGGTGAGGCGCCGGAACTTACCGGCTTTTATGTCGCTGCAGGCTTTAATGCTTTTGGCATCGCGGCTGGAGGTGGCGCAGGGCAGGCGCTGGCCCAATGGATTGCGGGGGGTGAACCTCCCTTTGATCTTTGGCCCGTTGATATCCGCCGCTTTGGCAAGCCTCATTCCGAGATCGAATGGGTTCGTGAGCGCACGCATGAAATGTATGGCAAGCACTACACCATGGCGTGGCCGCATGAGGAACATCAGTCGGGTCGACCCTTCCGGTGCTCCCCGCTATATGAAGAACTTAAATCCCAGGGCGCATGCTTTGGAGAAAAACTCGGCTGGGAGCGTCCAAACTGGTTTGCGCCCGAGGGTGTAACGCCTGAGGATGAATACAGTTTTGGTGAACAAAATTGGGTTCGTTACTCCGGCGATGAACACCGGGTGGCGCGCGAAGCAGTCGCAGTCTTTGACCAGACCTCTTTTGGCAAGTTCATCGTCGAGGGAGCCGACAGCGCCCAGGCTTTAGAGTGGATCTGTGCTAACCGCATTGATCGACCAGTGGGATCGGTGATCTATACCCAGCTTCTCAACAGCCGCGGCGGTATCGAAAGCGATCTGACCGTAACTCGGCTGGCCCCGGATCGTTTTTATCTTGTCACCGGCACTGGATTTGTTACTCATGACTATCACTGGATCCAGCGCAGCCTACCAGAGAACCTTGATGTCAGGATTACAGATCAAACTGACCGTTTCGCGGTTTTATCCGTCATGGGCCCGCGATCTCGTGAACTGCTGGCCCGCGTCGCTTCGGAGAATGTAGACGATACTGCCCTGCCCTTTGCCGCCTCACGGCAACTGCAAGTAAGGTCATCTGTCATCACGGCAGTTCGACTCACTTATGTCGGCGAACTCGGTTACGAGTTGCATATTCCGATTGATCACGCACTCGACGTTTATCGGGCGCTGATATCCTCGGGAGCTGACCTCGGCATTCGCAACGCCGGATACCGTGCTATTGAAAGCCTGAGACTTGAGAAAGGCTACCGGGCGTGGGGGTCAGATCTCTCGCCAGACCATACCCCTCTAGAAGCCGGATTGGGCTGGGCGGTCAAACTCACGGGCAAAACGGACTTCCTGGGCAAGGAAGCTCTCCTGCAACAAAAACGTGAGGGGGTAAAGAAACAACTCGCCTGTTTTACAACAGACGCTTCGAACATCAATCTGATTGGACGCGAGACCATTTTCAGAGATGATCAGCGCGTTGGCTGGCTGACAAGCGCAGGTTTTGGACACACGATCGGTCGCCCAATTGGTTATGGTTATGTACGAAATGCCGACGGCGTCGATCGAGAATATCTTGAGCGTGGCGTTTACAGTCTGGAGATCGCCGGCACCCGAGTACCCTGCTCACTTCACCTGGAGCCGCTCTATGACCCCGCATCCTCGCGAATAAAAGGTTGACCCACGTGACACTGGATCCCCAGATGATCGCGGTCATGAAAAAACGCGCGACTCTGACTGGCAGGGCGGGTGACGTGGCAGACCTCGCCCTCGACGAAATCCGAAATGGGTATAACGCCGAGCGCGTCTGGTGGAACGAAATCAAGCCTGAGATGCATGATGTAATAAACACACACGTTGCGGGACCGGTACGGGATATACCGATACGTATTTACAAGCCAAATGATTTAGATGAGGGACCCACTCTTTTGTACCTTCATGGTGGCGGCTGGATCCTCGGGAATCTTGAAACCCATGACCGGGTGATGCGGCTGCTGGCTGACTTCTCTGGCGCTTGGGTTGTTGGCGTCGACTATGCGCTCTCACCCGAATACAAGTTTCCGGTGGCGCTCAATGAAGTGCGAGCCGTGCTCGACTGGTTACAGGCTCACGGTCCAGATCACGGACTTGATAGCGCCAAGCTGGGAATTGGGGGGGATTCTGCTGGTGCGAACCTGGCGGTTTCGGTCACCCAACTCTATCACCAGCAAAACCCTGGACTCATTCAGTTCCTGCTCCTTTACTACGGCGCGTACGGCCTAACCGAGTCAGCATCCTGGCAGCAGTACGGCAACGCGGAGTTCGAATTTACCCGCGAGGAAAAAGAGTTCTATCTGACGAGTTACCTGGGCGACGCCCACGACAGAAATGATCCTCGATTCAATGTTTTAAAAGGAGACATCGGCTTACTACCACGCGCCTTCATCGCAGCGGCCGAATGCGACCCGCTACAGGATGATTCGATAGCGCTTTACAAGGCCATGGAAAGAGAGGGTCGGCCAGCGACTTTGAAAATCTATCCTGGGGTGCTGCATAGTTTTATCCATTACAGCCGTATGCTCAATCAGGCCACCGAAGCACTGCGTGATGGCGCTGACGCGCTCAACGAGTGTTTCAGTTAAGCGCGTCGTTTTAACAATCTAGACCCCGGCACGATCCGCCACGGAGAGAATTCGCTGCATCTCCCGGACCACCGGCTTTTCAATTAGCTTTCCATCCACGACTACGAGTCCGGTGTTGGCTTCCTCAAAAGCAGTAACGACTTTACGAGCCCGGGCGACCTCCTCTGCCGAGGGCGTGAACACCTCATTAAGATCAGCAATCTGTTTAGGATGAATGGCTCCCTTACCGCTAAAACCGAGATCTCTGGCCTGGCGAGCCTGGATCTTCATACCCTCCAAATCTTCAAGATCCAAATAAGGCACATCCACGGCATCCACGCCGACACTGGCGGCGGCATGCACAACCCGGGATCGCGCATAGAGCAACGGCTCCCAAGCATTCTTGCATCTCAGATCTGCCGCCATATCCACCCCACCAAAGAACAGCGCATCGATACGAGAACTCGATCGGGCAATGTCGAAAACGGCTTCGAGACCGGCATTCATCTCAATGATGATATGGAGACGGGTATCGCGGCCACGTTCGGTAAGCAGATCATCAAGCCAAACTACTTCATCCGGAGAAACCACCTTCGGTAGCATCAATGCCGGCGGCGGCGTTTCTGTCGCAAGAATTGCCTTAACATCGTCCAGCCCGACAACTGACCGCAGACAATTAATACGAACAATCCGCTCGACTCCGTCATTGGCCTGCGGTTCAGCAAAAAGCGTCAGGGTCTTTTCCCGCGCTTCATCCTTATCATGCGGCGCGATCCCGTCTTCGAGTTCAACACACACAATATCAGCACCGCTCGCCAAGGCCTTTGGATACAACTCTGGCCTCAACCCGGGAGCAAAAATGAAACTTCGGCGAGACTGCACACTCTGTTTGTATTCTTCTGTCATGCCTGGCTCTTATTACAGTTAATACGACCGTGGCAAACCCAGCACATGCTCGCCAACGTAGCTTAGGATCAGATTAGTAGAGATCGGGGCCACTTGATAAAGTCGTGTTTCGCGGAATTTTCGCTCAACGTCATACTCTTCTGCAAAACCAAATCCGCCATGGGTCTGGACGCACATCTCAGCGGCCGCCCAGGATGCTTCGGCTGCGAGCATTTTAGCCAAGTTCGCCTCTTCACCCGGATTCTCACCTGCATCATAGAGTTGTATCGCTTCACGTAGAACGAGCTCCGCTGCCCGCATCTGGGCATATGCTCGCGCAATGGGAAACTGAACGCCCTGATTCTGGCCAATCGGCCGACCAAACACTGAACGTTCAGCGGCATACGCTGTTGCTTTCTCGATAAACCACTTTGCATCCCCAATGCATTCCGCTGCGATCAGAATCCGCTCAGCATTCATGCCGGAGAGAATGTACCTAAAACCTTTTCCTTCTTCGCCAATCAGATGATGGGCTGGCACCCGCATATCATCAAAAAAAATCTCGGTAGTCGCATGGTTCATCATTGTGCGAATCGGGCGGATCGTCAGCGTCTTATCTCGCGCCTCGCGCATGTCGACCAGCAGCACAGAAAGTCCATCCGTCTTCTTCTGAGTCTTATCTTGAGGCGTCGTTCGACACAACAGAATCATTAAATCTGAATACTCAGATCGTGACGTCCAGATTTTTTGACCATTGACAACAAAATGATCGCCATCCAGACGAGCGGTTGTTCTCAACGACGATGTATCGGTACCACTGGTAGGCTCCGTCACCCCGAAAGCCTGAAGTCGAAGTTCTCCTCGCGCGATTGCGGGCAGATAAGTTTCTTTTTGGGTCTCAGAGCCGTGACGCAACAAGGTGCCCATCGTATACATCTGCGCATGACAAGCACCCGCGTTGCCTCCCGAACGGTGGATTTCTTCCAAAATCGCAGCGCCCGCTGAAAGCGGCAACCCTGAACCCTCATACTGCTCGGGGATTAAAGCGCTCAGAAAACCGGCAGCCGTCAGCGCTTGTACGAACTCACTGGGGTAAGCCTGTTCTCGATCACATCGCCGCCAATATTCTCCCGGAAAATCAGCGCAAAGACGTGTAACGCTCTCTCTTATTTCAGGATGATCAAGGCTATAGGTAGGCGGTTTAATACTCATATTTAGTTTCTACTGCTCTGGGAAAATTCGGATCTAATTGCCGGCCCATGTTGATCCAAAGTCGGGACCACCCGAGGCCGATCGGCATCAGTCTCAACAGGGAGATCTGCCATGCTGACTTTAGTACCATCGAAATCAGCCACTACGTTTCGAATCAACTCATGATCTGAAAGATCAGAAACACTACTGAGTCGACTGTTTGCAATCTTCGCTTGATCAAGAATTCTAATCAACTCATCGATATCGTGAACGCTGAAAGTTGAATTGATCGCCTTATCCATATCATCACGATTCTGAACACGATGCGTATTGTCTGCAAAGCGTGAATCTTTACCAAGCTCAGGCTGATCCAAGACCGAATCACAAAAATTTTGCCACTCTCGATCACTTTGAATCGAAATCATCACTTGCTCGCCGCCTTTAGCCGGGTAAGCCCCATATGGTGCAATTAAGGGATGGGTAATGCCCATTCGTCCGGGCGCCTGACCCAGATAGCGGTGTGACAGCAGTGGGAAATTCATGTAGTCCGCCATCACATCGAACATTGATATTGAAATATCAATTCCAACTCCTGTAACACCTCGTTGTATTAGCGCACGAAGAATCGTAGAAAAAGCCGTCTGCCCGGACGAGATGTCACAAATCGAAATCCCAACCCGAGAGGGATGCTCATGGGTTCCGTTAACAGCAAAAATACCGCTTTCGGCCTGCACTAAGGCGTCATAAGCTTTTTTTTGCGCCCAATCCCCGGTCGTGCCGTAGCCGTTAATCTCACAAGTAATAAGACCGGGATTCGTCTCGCGCAAAATATCTCCACCAAACCCTCGCCTGACTAACGCGCCGGGTGCAAGGTTGTGAAGAAATACATCGGCACGGCTCAACATCGAACGTAACAACTGCTCGTCGTTAGCATCTTTAATATCGACACAGATTGATTCCTTGCCGCGATTGAGCCAGGAGAAAAAAACGCTCTTGCCATCAGCACCCTTATCATATCCTCTCGCGAAGTCCCCTTCTTTGCGTTCAACTTTTATCACGCGAGCGCCGGCGTCCGCCAACATCAATGCACAATAGGGTGCTGCTACTGCTTGATCCATCGAGACCACAAGCAAACCGTCTAGTTCTTTATGTAATCCCATATCGTTTAATCATCGACCAAATATCTTAGATCCAAAATCCTGATCGCACCGTCGCCGTACGTTCGCGATCAGGAATTTTTGCAGTTAATTTTGTGCCAGAATCCCAATGCGTTCGGTTTACCATTGCGATGGTGACATTAGTCTCAAAATCCGGAGACCAGGTTGAAGACGAGATATGTCCCACAACTGAACCTGACGTATCAAGTAGTGGCCAGGGGTGATTGATCGGTGGTACTGGATCACCCTCCACCGATAATGCCCGAATCTGCCTCACAGGATCCTTCGACTTCATTAAGGCATCACGTCCAAGGAACCCCTGAACGGTTTCGAGATTGCAATACTTAGTGAGCCCCGCCTCAAAAGGCGTATGGGCGTATGTCACATCACTGCCAAATGAAAGCAATCCAGCTTCAATTCGCTCGATTAAGTTGGGGCACCCGGCCCGAACATCAAGATCTTCACCAGCGGCAAATAATGCGTCCCAAACCGCCTCGCCGTACTCACTTCCATCAAGATAAAGCTCAAAACCCCCCTGATGGGACCATCCCGATCTCGCCAGAATCATATCCTGGCCTTCGAAGTTAATCGTTGTATGTCTAAAAAACCGCGTTTTTACGACATCCTCGCCAAATACACGAGCAACCAACTCGTCGGCTTTGGGCCCCTGAATAGCCAGCGGCGACACGTCAGGCTCAAAAACTTCGACATCAAGTTTGCCAGCCGCTGCCAGGCCTTTACAGTAAAGAAGCATGTCCGAATCTGCCAGCGATAGCCAATAACGATCTTGATTCAGGCGTATCGCAACTGGATCATTCATTAACTTGCCGTCGGTATCCACCATCGGGATGTAGTAGCACTGATCATCCTGCATTCTGGACATATCCCGTGGTGTCGTCATCTGGACCAGACGCAATGCATCAGGTCCTATGACCTCTACCTGGCGTTCAACGGAGACGTCCCATACTTGTACTGCGGTTTTTAAATGTCGATAGTCCGCTTCGGGCGACTCATAAAATGAAGCAAGTCGCATATGGTTGTAAACCGTGAAGGCTGTTGCGCCCGCCTGCTCAACCCGATTTGAAAAAGGCGTTCGCCTCAAGCGGATGGAAGGAGTCAGTTGAAACATTTTGCAGGATATCCGGATGTTTTTATGCGCACAAAATCATACCTTTGCCGAGACAAACGCACCAGTTATTTTTTTGATAAAAACTAGTTTTTACCCAAGAATCATCGCCTGACAAAAATCCTTTACAATTTTAACTGCGCTCATTTTGAACGAATATCACCGAGATCTCCCTAACAGCAGGCCAACAGATGACGACTTCGTTTCTCAATCAGAGTCAAATTGAACATTTCAAGGAGTTCGGCTTCTTGCCGCCCGTTCGAATCTTGGCCACCGATGAGGCAATTTCGCTTCGAGCGGAGGTTGAAAACTTTGAAGCTCGCCATCCTGAACTAGCCGGACAACTTGATTTCAAAGCTAATCTGATTTTGCCTGCTGTTGATCACCTGTCCAGAGATGAGCGCCTCCTGAATCTGATGGAAGATCTTCTCGGTCCTAATCTACTCCACTGGAATTCCACATTCCGAATCAAAGAGGCGAATACAGGCCAGCATGCGGCTTGGCATCAGGATACGGCCTACATTAAATTGAAACCCTTCCTGGCAATCTGTTGGCTCGCATTGAGCCCTGCAACTCAGAAAAGTGGATGCCTTCGCGTGATTCCCGGCTCACACAAATGGGCATTACTCTCACATCAGGAGGGGCATGATTCCAAAAGCATCTTATCGCGCGCCCAGTTTATTGATGAGCCATTCGACGACTCAACCGCTTTAGATATTGAACTTGCCCCGGGTGAAGTCACGATAATTAACCACGGCATTATTCACAGCTCCGGACTGAATCAATCTGACGATCGCAGAATAGGTCTCCTGATGGATTATCTACCCACTCACGCAATCAAGGAAGGTCCCCGTGATACTGCTATTCTGGTCCGAGGTGAAGATCATTTTGGCCACTTTGATCTTGAAAACGGTCCGGTGTCACAGGATCCATTAGAAAATATTGAGCATCAAAAACGCTCGCTCGAAGCGATTACTCAAACCCTGTACGCGGACTCTGAACACAAGCCCAAGGGTCTCTCTTAAATTTAATTCAGTAAAGACTGACTTCCCAAATCTCATGAACAATCGATATCAAAAACTAGTGACTCGAATGAATGCAGGAGAGCTCATCCTTATCGATGGCGCGACCGGCACCGAGATCGAGCGGCGAGGGGTTCCTCAACTTAATAATGCATGGAACGGTGGTGGCGCACTGAGTCATCCGTCGGTCGTTCGAGAAGTTCACCAGGATTACATTCGCGCGGGATCTCAAATTATTATCAGCAATACGTTTGCGACCTGCGAACACACGCTGCGAGATGCCGGCATGGCAGAGCATTTTGAGACGCTTAACCGCCGAGGCGTGGAGCTAGCGGTTGAAGCGCGCGATCAATCTCACGCGCCTGACGTGCTGGTGGCGGGCGGTATCTCCTACTGGAGCTTTACAGGAAACAAACCTTCACTGAGCGCGCTTAGCGCGAGCGTTACCGATCAGGCTCAGATCATGAAAAACGCTGGCGCTGATTTTCTGATGCTGGAAATGATGATCGATATTGATCGGATGTGTGTCACTCTGGAGGGCGCGCTCGCCAGTGATCTACCCGTATGGGTTGGTGTGACCTGCATGATTGATAGCCAGGGCGTTGTCTGCCTGAGGAACGGAGAACCTCTATCAAGCGCATTAGAGTCATTAAAGGACTACAAGATTCCCTTGATTAGCATCATGCATACCGAGGTGGATATCATTACGGACTGCTTAAGCGCACTCAACGAGAGCTGGGTGGGTTCGACCGGGGTTTATGCCCATAGTCGTGGAGATAGAGTTAAAAACCAAAACAAGCATGCATGGGATTTTGATGGAGTGATCTCGCCCGAGGCGTATCTTCAAGCGTCAAATGAATGGTGCGCACAGGGCATCAACGCACTCGGATGCTGTTGCGGGCTTGGTGTTGAGCATATCAAGACACTTCGAGAGAGCTTAGCGACATAACCGATTGTTCAAAATCGCCAGCTCAAGCAGACATGTGCTTGTATTTCAGTCATCGTTTCCCATTCAACCTGTCTCTGCCGCAAGGCCTGCGGCCGCGACGCCGCCTAAAGCGGCTGCCTCATCGTTATCTGACGTATCTCCCGAAATACCAACGGCGCCCAGAAGCGTACCGGATCCGTCTCGCAACAGTAAACCACCCGGGACCGGAACCATATCACCCCCCGCCAATCCATTCATCGCCTGAATGAAGTACGCCTGTTGTTCTGCGCGATTCATCAGCGCTCGCGTTCCCATGCCCAACTGAATCGCCGCGTTAGCCTTCCCATGAGCGATCTGGGCCCGCATTGCACTCACGCCATCTTCTGAGCCCGCCGAGACGATAGATCCCCGCGGATCCAGCACAATCACACTGACGGGCTTAAGGTCGAGTTTCCGAGCTTCAGCAATAGTATTTGCTACAACGACTTGCGCTTGATCAAGACTGATCGACATAATTTTCTCCTGACTTTGAAATGAGGATGTACCGCTGATTTATCCTGAGACCGCTTTCAGCGCCCCCTTGAGCGCCTCAGCAAACTGATCCAAATCTTTCTGCTCTCCCACCGACACTCGGATACATCGATTCAATGGCGCGATCCCTGGCATCCTCACAAAAATACCGTTACCAATCAAATGCTGTAAAACCGTGGAAGCAAACTCGCCGTCCCTGCCACAATCCAGGGCCACGAAGTTTGTTGCGGATGGTATCGATTGAATATCATTGTCGAGCGCGATCTGATAAAGCCGCTCTCTTGCCGCTGCAACATCCAACACTGTCTGCATCAGGTAAGCCTGATCAGAGAGCGCAGCCACACAAGCGGCTTGAGCGAGACTGCCCACGCCAAAGTGGTTTCGAATTTTATTAAACTCTTTAATCAAGGTGGGTTCACCAATGGCATATCCAACCCGAATCCCGGCTAGACCATACGCCTTTGAGAATGTTCGAAACCTCAGGACACAAGGATCAAAAGGATCTATGGTTGGCAACACGCCATCTGGCGCAAACTCCCCGTAAGCCTCATCGAGCACAAGGAGCGATCCATCAGGTACCTGCTCAATCATTTTTTCGATTGTGTTGGCCGGCCACCATGTCCCCATCGGATTATCAGGGTTCGCGATATAAATTAATTTGGGGCGGTGTATCTGGCTAAGCTCAATAAGTGCATCAGCGTCTTCATGATCATCCCGATACGATGCAAGCGCTAATTCACCACCATAACCTGCGACATGGAAATTAAACGTCGGGTAAGCACCTGCCGACGTGACAACCTTATCACCCGGTTCGATAAACAATCGGGCAAGGTAGCCAAACAAGCCGTCAATTCCTTCACCCACCATGATGTGCTCAGGCGCTACCTTATGGTGCTCAGCAATGGCGTGGCGTAGATCAAAAAATTCGGGATCACCATATTTCCAGGCATTGATCGCCGCAGTGTTAATCGCTTTTTTAACTTGAGGAGAAGGTCCGAATACGCTCTCGTTTGCGCCGATCCGGACGCGAAACGCTCTTTCATGCGCGCGCTCCTGCGCCTCAGGCCCAACAAAAGGAACGGTCGACGGCAGTTTCTTGGCTAGAGAGCTTGTTCGATATTCAGGCATCAGCACATTCTGGCACAGCCTTCGAGAAATACAACGTCAGCCAAGAGAGTGACGGATTATATTAACCACGCGTTTTCGCCATCAATGACGGCTGTCTGAGCAAATGCGGCTACTGCGCGAACTCAGCCTCACTGAGATGACATTCGATTGAATGACTTCCGGTCAAACTTCGCACAGGCGGCGTTTCCTCATCGCAGGTTCCCTTCATTGCACGCGGACAACGATCAAAAAATGGGCAGCCTTTATCTGTGAGAGTGACCACCCGATCAATACCTGCCTGCGCCTCCTGGGTCTCCATCGTTTCTTCTAGCCAACCCACTCGCAACTCAGGAACAGAGCTGATTAAAAGACGGGTATAGGGATGATAAGGCGGAGAGAGCACGGCGTTAGTTGGCCCTTGTTCCACCACTCGGCCCGCATACAACACAACAATCTGATCGGCAAATGATGCGACTGTCGAAAGATCGTGACTTATAAACACAAAAGAGACGCCGGTCTTCTGGCGGAGCCTTTTCAACAACTCAATAACATTTGCGCCCACAATTGAATCCAACGCCGAGATGACCTCATCGCAAAGCAACACTTCAGGAGACGCCGCTAAGGCGCGCGCGAGATTAATACGCTGCTTTTGTCCGCCCGAAAGCTCTTCTGGATATCTTCCCGCAAACTCCTGAGGCAGTTCCACCATTTGTAAAAGCTCGCCTACCCGCCGGCGTTTCTCTTCACCCTTGAGTCCGTGATAAAACTCAACGGGGCGGCCAAGTATCCTATCGATTCGCTGACGCGGGTTAAGCGCTGTATCGGCCATCTGAAATACAAACTGTATTTTTTGTAACTCACTACGACTTCGTTGTTGCAAGGCAGGCTGCAATGCTGCGCCATCTAACAGGACTTCACCCTGTGCAGCCGGCAGCAATCCTGCCATCACCCGGGCCAGCGTCGATTTACCGCAGCCCGACTCTCCGATTACGCCGACGCTGTGTCCGCGTTCAATCGAAACATTTACATCGCGCAGTACTGTAATCTCAGGGACGCCGTTTTGGGTTCTACCGTAACCGGCAAGCAGATTTTTGACCTCGAGCGCGGGCGCTTTGCGTTGATGCAAATCAGAAGTATCATCGCCCTGGCCTGCGGCCGGCGGAGGTCGCACTGCATGCATCAATCGTCGCGTGTATTCATGGCTCGGTTGGGTCACGACTTGATCAGCCGTGCCATACTCCTGAATCTCTCCCGCGTACAACACAACGATATGATCAGCGATCTGCGCGACCACTGAGAGATCATGGGTCACATAAATAGCGGATGCCCCTTCCTGTTTGATAACCGACTTAAAAGACTTTAGAACCTCAATTTGCGTTGTCACATCCAAAGCCGTTGTGGGTTCGTCAAGAACCAAAAGATCAGGCTTTCCGCAAAGGGCGGTTGCCGCCATCAAGCGCTGTAACTGACCACCCGAAACCTGATGAGGGTATCGTTTTCCAAGCCGATCAGGGTCTGGCAACTCTAAGGCTCGATACAGATCTTCAGCGCGGCGGTTTGCCTCTTCTTGAGACATCAGGCCATGCAAAACGGTTGACTCCGTGACTTGTTCGCCAATAGTGAGCGCGGGGTTGAAGGTAGCCGCCGCACTTTGCGCAAGATAGGCAACGCGCTGACCCCGTAGCCCGCGCAAGCGATTATTTTGCATTGAGATTACGTCTTCGCCTTGAAGTCGAACCTCACCACCAACAAATTCCAGCCCTGGCTTTGTATAGCCTAGGGATGAAAGTGCGATTGTGGTTTTACCCGAGCCCGACTCGCCAATTAAAGCGACAACCTCTCCAGGCTCCACATTAAAACTAACGCCTTTGACAATAGGCGTTAACTCGTCATCGTCATTGCGCGCGCTGATTTGTAAATTATCTACTTCAAGAAGCGCGCTCATGAGATCATTCTCTTTGCCAGTTTTCCGCCTGTTGCAGCAGAGAGATCATCCACAATCATGTTGACCGAGATCGTCAGACTCGCAATCGCGAAAGCCGGCATGAGCGGCGCATAGGAGCCCAGAACCAATCCCGGGAGATTCTCCTTGACCATGCTGCCCCAATCCGACATCGGGGGTTGTACGCCCAGCCCAAGGAAGCTCAACGACGAAATAAACAATATGACCCAGACAAATCGCAAGCCAAAGTCGGTTGCCAGCGGCATGGCAATGTTCGGCAGAATCTCACGGGTAATAATCCACCATAGTCCTTCACCGCGGACCTTGGCAGCTTCAACAAAATCGCTCACCATCACTTCCTGCCCGAGTGAGCGCGCAATTCGGAACACGCTCGCCGCATAAATAAAACCGGTAATCAAAATCAACCAGAAAATACCCGGGCTGTTTAACGCCGCGATGAGAACCAACGCGAACATAATCGAGGGTATTGAAAGCAGCGCATCATTAACACGGCTCAATCCCATATCCAGATAACGACTCCCAACCGATGCTGCAATACCGGCAGTTACGCCAATTAAATAAGCCAATAATGTCGCGAGCACCGAGATGCCGATTGTGGTCCGGGCACCATACAGAATACGAGATAACAGGTCCCGACCAATATAGTCGCTGCCGAGATATACAATCTTGCTGGGTGGCTGAAACTCAGTCTCCGGGTACATCTCATCACTGCCGGGCAAAATAAATAGTTCTTCATCCAGAATATCGGCCTCGTGATAGGGTGCGATGCTCGGCCCGATAACAACTATTACGCTCCAAAAAAGAATAATTGCAATTCCGATCTTGCCCGGCCAACTTAACTTGATCTTGCGCTTTGGCGGCGCATCTGGCAACTCGTCAAAGCTGAACGATTCGTCAGTGCTGTTCGTTTGTTCAGACATGATTTTTATTTAGGATGACGTAAACGGGGGTTTGAAAGAATCGTCGCCATGTCCGCGATAAATATCAACACAACATAAACCGCGCAAAAGATCATGGCGCAGGCCTGAACGAGCGGCATATCCCGCATCTGTACGGCCTCAATCATTAATTTGGCGAGACCCGGATAGGAAAAAATCTGTTCGACCACCACAACGCCCCCCACCAGCCAAGCGAGGTTAAGGGCAATCACATTAACGATCGGTCCGATCGCATTAAAAAGTGCGTGGCGAAGAATGATTCTGCGACGCGGAATGCCTTTTAAAATCGCCATCTCAACGTAAGGCGAACTCATCACGTTCAGCACCGTGGCTCGCGTCATTCGGATAATCTGAGCAGATACCAAAATGACCAAGGTCAAAAGCGGCATTGCGATTGTTTTCGTCAACACCCAACCGCTCTCATCACCTCGCAAATAAACGATCGAGGGCAGCCAGCCCAAAGAGACCGCAAACACCAGTACTAAAATAGTGGCGATTAAAAAATCGGGGATCGAGATAATATTTAAAGTTGAAAAAGTAATCGTGCGATCCAGTCGCGTGCCTGGATGCATCGCGGCCAATAACCCAAGGGCCACAGAGATGGGTATCGCAATGGCACCCACTAATACTGTCAACATAGCAGTGTTATCAATGCGCGGGCCAAGCATCTCGACGATTGGCGTACCGAGACCGGCACCCAATCCCGCTTTCGAGATACCAAGATCTCCCATTGCCACATTGGATAGCCAAACAAGGTACTGCTCGATTGGATGCTTATCGAGTCCCAGTTTTGCACGCAGCACCGCGGTGTTTTCCGGCGTTGCCATCTGGCCGAGAATGATTTGGGCAATATCCCCCGGCAATAAATTGGTACCGATAAAAATGAGTACAGAAACCACCCACAGCGTTACTAGGCTGATACCTAAACGGGCAAGTAGCGCGCGCCAAACCATTTTGATTTATCCGGAGTCCTGAAATTAGAGTTCATCAAACAAAAGGGTTCGCACAACCACGTGCGAACCCTTTCTAATTGCAACTAAGTTGACGGGTTTACGCGTCTTTCCAGATAAACTCCGCCCATCCATTACCGCCAAACTGGCCCAATGGGCAATTTGAGAAGCCGTGGATTTTAGGATTATGCGCATCAAGAATGTTGGTATGGGCCGGAATGACCATACCGCTCTTGGTGGATACCAGTTTTTGCATCTCGCAATGCATCTCGTGACGTTTAGCCGCATCAGTCTCGGCCAACGAACTCTTGAGTAACGTGCCCATGCGGTCGTCGTTCCAGAACGTGTCGTTCCAGTTGCCGTTCGGCGCGAACTGAATCGCCATCATCGAGTTAGCAGTCGGACGCATGTTCCAGGTCACCACGTTCAACGGTTCTTTCATCCAAACCGCACCCCAGTATCCGTCCGTCGGCACCTTTTTGATCTTCAAGTTAAAGCCGATCTTCTTAAGGTTAGCCTGCATCAGGAGCATGGCGTCTTCGATAAAGCCGACCACAGGTGCAACATAAGCTTCTGCTTCGTTAATGCCCGACTTATTCAAATGATACTTGGCCTTGTCCGGATCATATGCAATTTGTGGAAGCTCACTACAATGGTCGCCGCCGTATGCAACATTAATCGGATGATCATTACCCACGGTACCTTGACCTCTGAGGAATTTGCGGACAATTCGCTCGCGATCCTGGATATAACGCAGGCCCTGTACAAAGTCATCGTCTGATCCTGGCGCGGTGTTTTTCAGGCAACAAAGACCGCCATAAAGACCCGAAGGAATTGACAATACCTTGTTACCGGACTCCTCAATTCGACCGATGGTCTTGGCGTTGATCAAGGTGACCATATCGACACTGCCCGCAAGCAATGCGTTCAGTCGTGCATTGGGATCAGTGATCGCCGTGATCTCGATACCATCAAGCCATTGACCGGTGTCACGCCAGTAGTTGTCGTTCCGTGAGTGCGTTGACTTCACACCCGCCTGAAATGAATCCATCCTGTAAGGGCCCGTACCCGCTTCCCACCAGTTCATGGTGTTGGCTTTCACGATCTTCGCCTGCGGCTGGGTCAATTTAATCGGCATATCCGCGTCAGGTGAACTCAGATTCAGTTTCACCGTGTACTTATCAAGCGCCCTCCATTCGATAACACTAGCGAAGAAAGATTTAATCGAAGAAGGAGAACCTGCCGCAATATGACGATTCATACTGAACACGACATCTTTAGCGGTCAGTTCACCGCCGCCGTGAAACGCCACACCCTTGCGGATTTTGAAGGTGTACTGTGTCGCGTCATCATTCACATCCCACTCTTCGGCGAGCTCGGGATGCAGACTCATGTCGTCCCCAACCTGAATCAGACCGTTGTACATGGTGTTTGCACGGGTATAGTCGATCGTTGACGTGCCGAGGATCGGATCCAGCGTGTCATCGGGTCCGTGAAGATTGGACGCAAAAATGACAGACCCACCACGGTTTGGTGATGATGCTAAGGCACTGGCAGAAGTCAGAAGCGTTCCGGCTGCCGCTGCAGAGATCCCGAGTGCACCCATCGCTGACAAAAACTCTCGCCGACTTAAACGACCATCGCGATACATCTGTTGATAATTTTGAATGTCTTTCATAGAACTTTATTCCTCCAAGGTTCGAAAGCGCTAACGTTTCTAAAAGTTATTTTTTTACAATCTAATTGACGCCCCAGACGTAAGACGCCCTATGCGCTTGCCAAATGGCTACAAACAATTAAACATAGCGAGCAATTTCAGTCAACCGCTTATTCTTTTTTGCAGTTTTTTAAAGGGAAGATACGGCTAAA
>JABHUE010000117.1 GCA_018672825.1 Pseudomonadota bacterium
CACCAGCATAGGGCGGGTTGCGTAGTGGCGAGCATTATCGGGTTAATGGATAATCGGTAGTAAGTGCAAGATCTATGGTGATCGTAGATCAGTTAGTAGAGCCCCGGATTGTGATTCCGGCCGTCGTGGGTTCGAGTCCCATCGGTCACCCCAGTTTAGTGGTTTAAACACCGGTGGTGAGTTGGTCGTCATTTAGCAAAATACTTTTTAGCTGGATAAATTCTGGCGTTGGCGACCCGAATACTCAATTTCATGAGTTTTCTATTACTGTTGTATTGTGTGATCACGCAATTTAAATTTAACGGCCTAATAGTAGTTCAGGATAAGCCTCCCAAATCAGCTGATTTGGAATTTCGCCCGTTTTCGACCAGCGTTTGTTTTCTTGCAAAATGAATCGGTGCAGTTCCGCATAATATTAGAAGACATTATCGAAAGGATGAAGATATGACTGATCAAAATAAAGGTGGATTGAAAGTTTTTAGGATGTTAGTGAATGGTGATCCGGAGACCGGCATGCAACCGTCTGAAATGATAGATGCCAGCGCGTTCACAACCTCTAGTCAAAGCGAAACCAACCATACTTTTTTTCAAACCGACAATGGTTCAGTGATTAACGGGGTATGGGAATGTGCGCCGTGCGTAGAAGAAATTGAATCCTATCCTGTGCATGAAATGATGACCGTCATTTCAGGGTCAGTAACGATGACTAATGCAGATGGCTCCTCAGATACTTTTATCTCGGGAGACACTTTCTTTATCGCGAAGGGGACAAAGTGCACATGGGAGGTCACCGAGGCACTTCGTAAGTTTTATATGATTGCAGAATAGTGAATCGTAGTGTTTTTATCTGCTGATCTTTGCAGTAAAATCAGATTTGCACACAAGACAAATTGACAAGGCGTTACAGCGTCTAGAAAAAAAGCACTTGGAGTGGGTGCCTTAAAACATATTCAAGTAAGCTCGGGCCGTTAGCTCAGTTGGTAGAGCAGCTGACTCTTAATCAGCGGGTCGTAGGTTCGATCCCTACACGGCCCACCATTTCTAGGGAATTCTGTGATGATTCCCACTCCCGCAGGTTAGAAAATAGCCCCTATCGCCCCCAAAGATTAGAGTTCGGCGGGAGGGATTAGAGCCTTAACTCAACTAAGCCCTCGGTGGCATCACGCTGCGCTGTGCCTTACAAGATTCTGGTAGGGCTATTCCAATGCGTCCACCGGCGAGCAGACAAGTTAGGCAGCTTGAGTGCAATCAAGTCAACTAGGACGGAGCGGATTAACATGATGGCGATGATATTATTTAGCGCCTCCACCAAAATCTCATCCAAGACATTTTAAAATTTAGACTTAATCTAAATTAAAACCTAATGTCGATAAAAAAATGAAATTTAAAGACCGTGAGACGGGCAGCATTGAAGAATCAAATGACTGCTTCTGGTGGAGTTTACTTGCTGGCCCAATCTACTTTGTTTACAAGCGTGTTTGGCTTCATGTTTTCTTATCGTTTGTGACTGTACTGGCCGGCATCGCTTTACTAGGACTGATTGGATTAATTTCTTCTCTGCTTGGGTATGCGTATTTTGCTGAAAAAATTGTTAGAAATAGTTACCTTAAAAAGGGATGGGAAGAAATCGGGTACTGAAGTGAATAATGTTACTGAACCGGTAGA
The DNA here is from genome assembly GCA_018672825.1 of Pseudomonadota bacterium. Taxonomy (GTDB): domain Bacteria; phylum Pseudomonadota; class Gammaproteobacteria; order Arenicellales; family UBA868; genus UBA868. The sequence goes on from JABHUE010000117.1 coordinate 1,666, forward strand.
CTTTTCAAGAAAAATTAAAAGTAAAGTGGTTTATCTCCGCATTAGACTTATCATTCACTTTAAAAGACTGATCGAATGCTTACAGATAAAGAATTGATCCTGATTGAAGGTGATCAGCCTTGGGGTAACCCTAACGTCTATGAAGACCGATTTAGTGAGGCCGTTTGCCCTTCTGAGTGGCGCTTCGATGGCGACTCCGACGAGGATCTTAACCCGGAAGTTTTGTCTTCAAGACTTACAACTAATGAAGGCGCGCGCGTCCAAGGCGATTGGAAGTTTGTAATAAGCTCTTGGGGATATAGGCCGAAGATTTCTCAAGATGATGTGGCATGGGAAGATCTTACCGTGCGATATCAATGGTCTTCCCATCGGGTTACCGATCCAACTATTGCTGATCTTATCGAGAAGATAAACACCTATCTGCGTGACACGGGAGACTTTCATACATTCATTGATAGTATCGAACTGGACAACAGCGAGCGTGTCGTTTTTGTCGAGCTAGGATCCTGAAAGTAAGAACGGACCCCTGATCGATGTCAGCGGGTCGGGGGATGGATCCCGGCACAACTCGCCACAAGGACTGTAAACACAGATATCAACGGCCAACTTTTTCTCTTCTGCACGCCTTTAAAGCTTCAGAGAAAATCATGAACAGGTTCGGATATTTCTCGCCAATCAACGCGCGCAAATAACCGCTTCAGTGTTGTCAAAAAAGTTTGGCGTTTACAGTAAGATTTAATACTTATTTTTATACCAATATAAAAATTAGAATTATTTAAAATAGCTTTAATAAAGAAATTGTGACAAATCGAATCGAGACATCACATCTCGTTCACTTCCAGACAGGGTCCGTAAGATAGTATCCGCACTGAAAAAACTCCACAAATATTGCAAGGAATTTTTCAAGTCTTTTTAGTTTCTCGAAAATAATAGTTTCTTCAAACCAGTTTTTAAAGAAAATCTCGGAGAATATCTTATGGAAAACATGCTTCAACCGACGGACTTAGTCGGCGTCACCTTTTGGTTGATCTCGATCGCGATGGTAGCGGCAACTGTGTTCTTTTTTCTCGAACGCGACCGTGTCGTAGGAAAATGGAAGACGTCAGTAACGGTCGCGGGTCTGGTAACGCTTATAGCAGCGGTACACTATTTTTACATGCGAGAGGTATGGGTCGTTTTAGGCGATAGCCCAACGGTCTACCGATACATTGACTGGTTATTGACTGTTCCTCTGCAGATTATCGAATTTTTCCTAATTCTGGCTGCGATTACGGTGGTGCCAGCATCGCTGTTTTGGAAACTGTTGATTGCCTCGATTGTGATGTTGGTGGGTGGTTATCTTGGCGAAGCGGGCTTTATTGATGTCACCGTTGGCTTTGTAATTGGAATGGTTGGCTGGCTCTATATCATCTACGAAATTTTTGTGGGCGAAGCGAGTAAGATAAATGCAAGTAGCGGTAATGCTGCAAGTCAAAGTGCGTTTAAGACTATTCGACTAATTGTGACGATTGGCTGGGCTATTTACCCGATCGGATACATTTTAGGATACCTCACGCAGTCCGCGAATGTCGATTCCCTGAACATAATCTACAATTTGGCAGACCTTGTAAATAAGATAGCGTTCGGAGTTGCTATTTGGCTTGCCGCAACGCGCGATTCTGCTCGGATCGAAGCTGAAAAAAATCCTGCCTGACCCGAATCCCAGACGCCTGTTGTCAGGAAATCCGGCTCTGAAATTGGAGTCGGATTTCCTTTCGCGCCGTTCTCTAAATGAATCTGGCTTACGGACTTTCTTTTGTTCTGTGGATAGCCCTCGGCGGGCTGGTATTTCCCGGGACAAGGCACTGATACGGTGGGTAAGATGCCCTCTGCTTTAGTAATTGGAGCGGGGTTCGGTGGTATCGCCTCTGCGCTTCGTCTTCGGGCAAAAGGGTACCGGGTGACTTTGCTCGATCGATGTAGTCGGCTAGGCGGTCGTGCTCAGGTGTTTGAGAGAGGCGGATTCCGTCACGACGCCGGCCCGACTGTCATTACGGCTCCTTTCCTGTTTGATGAGCTTTTCTCATTGTTTGGTGAAGATCGTCGCGATGAGGTCGAGTTTGTTCCGTTGAGCCCGTGGTATCGCTTTCACTTTTCGAATGGTGGGATCTTTGATTACGGTGGTTCGGTGGAGGACACTGAATCAGAAATCACAAGGTTCTCGCCCGATGACGTACAAGGCTATCGGTCACTGCTTGAAGCATCCCGCCGACGATTTGATATTGGGTTTACGCAACTTGCTGATCACCCTTTTCATTCTCTTAAAGACATGGGTCGACAAATCCCGCACTTAGCTAAACTGCGAGCCGACCGAAGCGTCTATGATCTTGTATCGCGCCATATTAAACATGATGACCTCAGGCAGGCGTTCTCAATTCAGCCTTTACTTGTTGGAGGCAATCCCTTTGATACCAGCAACATTTACAGTCTGATTCATTATCTCGAACGCAAGTGGGGCGTGTTTTTTGCCATGGGAGGAACCGGAGCGATTGTCGACGCCCTTGAGCGGTTGATGGTTAAGGCTGGTATTCAAATTGAACTCAACCGCACTGTTGAGCGTTTATGTATCCATGATCGGACTGTGACTGGAGCGGTGGTCAAGGATAGAAAGCGTATCGATGCCGATTTAGTGGTTTCAAACGTCGATCCTAACTATCTATTTCGATCCATGATTCAAAAAAAAGACCAGCCTTTGTCTCTGAGACTAAAGCGGAAATTCACGCGATTATCGATGGGTTTATTTGTGCTTTTTTTTGGCAGTACTCGAAAATATCCTGACGTCGCGCATCACACAATTTGGCTCGGACCTCGCTACAAAGAGTTGCTCGAGGACATATTTCAAAAGAAAACCTTAGCGGAAGATTTTTCGCTTTACATCCATCGCCCGACTGCAACCGATCCGTCTTTTGCGCCTGCTGGAATGGACTCGTTCTATGTACTGGCACCCGTTCCCAATTTGACCGCGGATATTGATTGGGGAACAGAAGGGCCAAGGCTGATGTCACGAATCCTGACCGCTTTGGAAAAGAACTTGCTTCCTGGAATCCGTCAAAACTTGGTGGACCCTTTTTGGATGACGCCTGATGATTTTTCACATGATTATTTGAGCGAGGCGGGGGCAGGTTTCTCAGGGTCGCCTGTATTAAGTCAGTCTGCGTGGTTCAGATTTCATAATCGGGCAGAGGGTATCCGGAACCTGTACCTGACTGGCGCCGGAACGCATCCCGGCGCTGGTTTGCCAGGAGTGCTTTCATCGGCAAAGGTTGTTGACAAACTAATTCCAAGATGTCGTGATTCTTCGGCGTTGGGTGGAGCAGTATGACGACGTCATTATTCAACACGACTTTAGCCCACAGCCATGCTGAAGAGTCCGGTTATTTGAGGTCAGATAAGGCAATGAGAACGCGGGGCCGCTCCTTTTATTTTGCCAGTAAATTTCTTAATTCCGAGACATCTAAAAAAGCGGCCCGCTTATATCAATTCTGTAGAACGATAGACGATATCGCAGATCAGTTCGACTCCAAAAAACGGGCGCGAGATGAACTGAATCTCACAATCGCCGAATTAAATGGGGAAGCGTCACTCAGGGATTACACTTCGGATCTTTATCTACTTGCTGACGAGACAGGCCTTGACTTGCGAGCGGCGGTCGAACTCGTGAAGGGGTGCCGTTCTGATTTATGTGGTGAGGTCGCAATTCATGATGTGGAGGGCTTAATTCGGTATTGCTATCAGGTCGCAGGAACCGTTGGTATCATGATGTGTTCCGTGCTTGGAGTCAGTAATCCACGAGCGCTTCCTTATGCTGTAGACCTTGGAATTGCGATGCAAATAACTAATATCATGCGGGACATTACTGAAGATGCTGAGTCTGGCAGAAGATATCTTCCGAGTACATTAGTCGGAAATCTGTCATGCGATGAAATAACCGCACCCACTCAGAAAACCCTAGCGACTATTTCAACCGCCGTTAAAGCGCTCGCCGACCTTGCTGATAGCTACTATTCGAGCGGCCAGTCCGGAATTTGTTTTTTGCCGGGATCGGCGCAGCAGTCCATCGCAATAGCAGCTACTATTTATCGGCAAATTGGGGTAAAAGTACGAAGTAATACGGCAAAAAGCCTAACGCATCGTGTGGTAATCCCGAGGACTGAGAAATTTGTTCTGGCCGGGAAAGCCCTCTATCGAAACTTCTTTGATCGGAAGTCTTTCCAACCTCCTGTTCATAACAGTAGCTTGCACAAACCTATCTGCCATCGTCCCGGAACGAACCCGTTGAGTTGATCTAGATCGATGGCGACGGCAATTCGAGAATACGATTTGATCGTTATTGGAGGCGGGTGCGCCGGGTTGTCTTTAGCGCGGTCGCTGATTCAAAAGGGTTCCCAACTGCGGGTTTTGATTGTCGAGAATCGATCGATCTACTTTGATGATCGGACGTGGTGCTTTTGGAGCAGGGAGAGTCATCCTCTTCAAAATCTAGAGGAAAAATCTTGGGATGCCTGGAAATTCTCTGTTCTAGGCGCCGCGCCTCATTTGCATCGACCGAAGAACGATCTCGCGTATCGTTGTATCAGATCAGGCACGTTCTATGAACATGCTCAAAGAGAAATTGAGCGCTGCCCTAATGTCTCTCTACGACTGTCTGTTAATGTTGACGCATGCTGGCGCGATGGCGAAACCGTCACGGTAGCAACTGACGAAGGCGAGTTCTACTCACGCTGGGTAGTTGATACCCGGCCAAGTCCTATCGTTTCCAATGAGCCGCGTTTTGGACAGTATTTTTGTGGAGCAGAGATTGAAGCAGAGCGTGATATCTTTGACGAACAAGTTGCACAAATCATGATGGAAATGCAGCACGATGATCATGGCTTTCGATTCACCTATTTATTGCCGTTTTCCAAACGCCGCGCGCTCATTGAAGAGACTCGCTTTTGTAACGCGGTATCTCAAGATCAGTTAGAGCAAGATCTTTCTCAGGCAATAGCGGGGAGATTAAAAGAAGTGGGGTTCTGTGAGCGGCGCCGTGAAGAGGGGTTTATACCAATGGCTGTTACTCGGCGGTCTGCAAATGAGGATGTTTTTATATTTAATGCGGGGGTGGCGGCTGGCGCAGTGCGGCCTTCAACCGGATACGCGTTTTCTCGTATTCAGAATTGGGCGTTAAGTTGTGCTTCCGCCCTCTCTCAGGGTGCTGGGCCTCTCTCACATGCAGCTGACCCTGCGTGGATACGCTGGATAGATCAGTTATTTCTAAAAGTGATTCAGGATGATCGCAACGATGTGCCTGAGATTTTTTCTTGCCTCGCACGCGGAATGCAACCAGATCACTTTGTCCGATTTCTCTCTGACAATGTGACGGTGTCGGATTTTGTCCGAGCGATTCATGCACTGCCTAAAAAACCTTTTTTGACAGGACTTGCCGTCCTGCCTGAATTCAAATGGCTTCAGCGGTGACATCAAACCTGCACTCGGTCGTTTTTTCGTTGACAGCTGCTTTAGTGATTGTGCTGACGAGCCACGCTGTTTTTTCGATTTTCTCACAACTTATGATCCTCACTGGGGCTGTGATGTTAGCGGGACTTCCCCATGGCGCACTTGATCCTTTGGTGTCAAATTACTTGATGGGAGCAAGCAGTTTTAGAAAGAGATTGTTGTTTTATCTGAACTATTTGCTTAAGGCAAGCATGGCATTCATATTCTGGCTTTGGCAACCAGAGATTATGCTTTTACTTTTTTTTGTTTTTTCTGCGTGGCATTTTTCTGATGACTGGAGAGAAACGCTGCCTCGATTACATCAAATCGGTGTCGGCATATCGATGGTCATATTGCCTATCTTTTTTCGGCCACCTGACACGGCGTTGCTATTTTCATACTTGGGTGCAGACTGGCCAGAGCCAATGATTAGAAGTGTCAGTTTTTTACCCGGAATTTTCTGTTGTGTGATTATGATCCTAGCAATTTTATACACCACACGAAATCGGCCTTGGATGAGTTTTGAGCTGCTTTCGCTTTGCGCGCTCGCCGCCCTAACTTCGCCGCTAATTTTCTTTAGCGTTTATTTCTGCTTGCTTCACAGCCCTAGACACATCATGAAAGTTGTTAAAGTTTTAAAGATAAGCGCTCGAAAGGCGTTACTTTATGCGATCGTTTTTACGTTTCTCGCTGTCGTCATCACCATATTCGCGTTGGGTAGCCGAGTGGAAATAAACAGTGCGTCTGGGTTGACACAGGCGGTATTTATTGGTCTTTTTTGCCTAACGGTACCGCATATGTTCCTGATCCATCACTTTCAACGGAAATCAGCGACCGGCGACTAATCAGAAAGAAGCGTTGGAGTCACCATCTAGCATCCGCTGGCAATCCCCATTAGAGTTCGGTCGGTGTTGATCAGATCCTTAAATTGTCCGTCCCTCTGGAAGTATCGCTTCTTTTGTGACTGTGAGACCCGCCGGTCGGCAGTCACCTCGGGCAATTCGTTACTTGAGACTTCAGAAAATCATTTTAATTCGTGATATGAAACCGGCCGATTGGCCAGCGGTATCAGAGATCTA
>JABHUE010000075.1 GCA_018672825.1 Pseudomonadota bacterium
ACATAAAGTCGGTTAACTTCATAATCTCCCAGCGCTCGATAAGCGGGTGAGAAATTTTTCATATCAGAATCGACTGTGTCTTGACCCTGCTTGAGCTGAAAAACGCCGTCGCCGATAAAAGCCATACTTACCTCTTGCTCAAATGCGGCACCAATGAGCACCACCTCAAGACCCTCAAGCGCATACACCGTGCCATGGGGCGCATGACGGTTGACGTACATAAATTTTTTAGTTTCACTCATTGTCAAATCCGCTAATCGCCGAAAACCAGAACACGATCTGACTGAATACCGGCTTCAATCAGCTGGCCCAGTCCAGAGATTCGAAAGCCAGGCGCGATGTTGTCGCCATCTTTACCGTTCCGTTTAGCCTCGTCCGCATCCAGAATACCCCGACGCTGTGCAGCAGCCACACAGAGCACAAGATCAAGATCATGCTCAACCGCCAATGCACTCCAGCGATTGACGATATTCCGGTCATCCTGCGGCGGTGTCGTCATGCGGGTGCCGTTATTGACCCCATCGTGGTAGAAAAACACGCGAAAGACCTCATGCCCCGCTCGTAATGCCGCATCGATAAAGTGATACGCCGTATCAGCCGCCTGATGGGTATAAGGCCCCTCGTTGACCATCACCGAAAATTTCATCTGGTGTCCCTAGAAACGAATGTGGGTTGACGCATTAAGACTTTTTCTTGCGCCGCGCCAGTTATCAATATGGAACTTGGTGAACGGCAATCCCGTCGCCTCAAAAAATCGGGGCCAACCGATACGATCAATCCAGTCATTAATACGCTCCCAATCCCGCGCGTCCTCTTTGTAAGCCTGCAATATCCGCTTCACAATCGCTGTGGCCTCAGGCCATCGTGGCGGATTGTTGGGAACCCCTGATGCCACTAATTTTTGAAAACTAGGCTTACTTCGGGCATTTGAATGATTGCCGCCAACCCAAATCGCAAGCTTGGTGTGCTCCGGGTCATTAATCTGCATAGGGGGACATGGGGGGTAGCACGCGCCACAGCAGATACACTTCTTCTCATCAACCTCAAGCGTTGGCTTTCCATTGACCTGTGCAGGTCGAATGGCGGCTACTGGGCAGCGGGCCACAACCGATGGTCGCTCACAAACATTAGCAACAAGGTCGTGATTGATCTTTGGCGGTTTGGTGTGCTGAACATTTATCGCAATATCACCTTGTCCGCCGCAGTTAATCTGGCAGCATGACGTCGTGATGTGGACGCGGTTTGGCATATCACAATTTTTGAACTCGTCGATCAACTCATCCATCATTGCTTTGACAACGCCAGACGCATCCGTTCCCGGAATATCACAGTGCAGCCATCCCTGGGTGTGGGCAATCATTGCGACAGAGTTTGCAGTGCCGCCAACAACAAAACCTGAATCTTCCAGTGCACTAATTAGCGGATCCACCTTCAACGCATCGGACACCATGTACTCAATATTGCTACGAATCGTAAATCGCACGAAACCATCGGCAAATTGATCGCCAATATCGCAAAGTTTCCGAAGCGTGAACACATCGAGAATTCTTTGAGTCGCGGCTTTTACAGTCCATACCTCGTCTCCACTTTTGGATACGTGGCGCAGGACCCCTGGGCGCGGGTGATCATGCCAATCCCACGAACCAAAGTTCTTGACCATCGAGGGGTGCATGTACTGGAAGCCATCCGGGCAACCTGATTCGATTGGCTTACGCATTTCTTTAGCCATAGTTCTCTCCAAAAAATTCTTGTGTTAGGTGATCAGCCGTCCAATCAACCTGCAGCCGACTGACTTTCTGCCTGGCGCTCGAACCACTTCACCGCCTCTTCATCCCAACCATCCATTCGGACATAGGAAGACTGTCGGGGATCGGAAATCATATGAGGATCCACCTCAATTTCGATTCCCTCTAAGAAGTTGACCAAGCCGATTCGCTCGATCATCTCTCCGCAGCGCTCATGCTCAAGGCCGTTCTCGGCCCAAAAATCAATGGTGTTTTCAGCTATTTCAGTAATCTTTTCGTAATCTTCTTCAGATTCAAGCTTCATAAAGGGAACAATGACTGTACCCATGAGGTCACCAATCTTTAGCGTACGCTTTCCGCCCATCAAAATGGTAACGCCCTTGTCTTCACCCGGCGATAACGCTTTTGGCACCACATTCAGACAGTGCATGCAGCGCACGCAATTTCGGTTATCCACTTCCAGCGAATCATCGTCTTTCAGACTCATGCAGCGTGTTGGGCAACGCGTAATGATGTTATCAATCGTGTGCTGGCGCCCTTTTTCAGACACATATGCCTTCCAAGCCTCCTGATCTACTTTCATATCGTCACGCCAGGTGCCAATGACGGCCATATCTGCTCGCTCGATGGAGTTCATGCAGTCGTTGGGACAACCCGAAACCTTGAATTTAAATTTATAGGGAAGCGCAGGTCGATGCACATCATCCGTAAAATTATTAACAAGCGTTCTATGAATCTTGTGTTCATTCGCGCAGGACTGCTCACATCGTGCGGCTCCGACACAGGACATCGCGGTTCGGACACAAGGCCCTGCACCCCCCAGATCAAACCCATAGTCATTGATCTCATCGAAAAAATGTTGCGTGTTATCTGTCGAAGAGCCAATAAACATGATGTTGCCCGTCTGGCCATGGAACGTCACCAGGCCGGAACCCCATTTCTCCCAACTGTCAGCGAGCTGTCTCAGAATGTCAGTGCTATAGTGATTGCCCGCGGGGGGTTGCACTCGCAACGTATGAAATTCTCTCGACTCGGGGAATTGCTGACCGACTTCTGAAAAGCGTGGAATGATGCCACCGCCATATCCATAAACGCTGACAGTGCCGCCTTTCCAGTAGCCTTTTCGGGTCTCATAAGAATGCTCAAGCTGCCCCAAAAGATCATTGGCAACCCCATTGATACGCTCCTCTGGATGCTCATCACGAAGGCGTTTGATGCCCGATATAAAACTGGGCCAGGGACCATTTTCAAGCTCATCAAGCATTGGGGTTTCATGTTGCTTTTTATCAGTCATACCTGTCACATTCCTCTTTATTTCCGGTTCCGAATCACTGTGCGGACGTCGCACAACAATCTCACGACTAACAACGGATCCGCTCTCCAATTAAATAAATTGCTAAGCCTCGTTCTCGAGAAAGCCTTGCTTAAGCACTGGTCTTAATTTCTAGTCCCATTTTAAGCGTGGTCCTAGTAGGCGCCATTCCCCCGGGGGGTTGCCATTAAAAATTCTGGTTTATCCACTAAGGGATAGTTTTTATTTTGCAATGCAAAAATCCTGCTTGGGGCCAAAAGCCCTAGATCTATTATTTATCTTTAAAAAACAATAGCTTAAATATCTTTCGAACCCATCATATTTTGGACGCCTCAATAAAACCAGCTTCTCTGCATCAAAAATTACCGCTGAATCCGTCTTTTGGGAGAGTTTTCTAATCCGGTCGCCTCGTTACAATCGTTTGATCGAAAATCTTAAATGTTGCCCCGCTTTGAACTTAACTTCATATCAATCGACGTTTGCACCGCGCAATCCGGAAGCGAATGTCTTTGCGAATGAGCGTCACTGGGATAACTGGCTTTGCAAATATCGGAAATGTTTAGGAACACTCGTCGTTGATATCGAAACGCCATCTCATCTAACGACTCAGGAACACTCGGCGATTCAGGCTCGACTCAGTAGCGCCAATATGGTGGTTTACCGATGTAGGTCGTCAGAAGCCGTAAATCGCAACCAAATCGCCCAACTGGCAGAACAGTTCGGCTTGGTTAACCCCACCCACAACCTTTTTGTAGCCAAAGATGGTCTTAGCGAAATCGAGGTGAAGGCTAATGGACACTCAAGCCAATACATCCCCTACACCAATCGCGCCCTCAACTGGCATACCGATGGCTACTATCGTAGTCACAAAAATCCTGTCCGGTCAATGCTACTCCATTGTGTACGGCCGGCCCAGAAAGGCGGATCGCTTGAAGCCATAGACTCACGAGCACTTTACGGACTTGTTAAACAAAAAGACCATCGATTCGCTGAAGCCCTTCGGATGCCTGATGTCATGTGGATTCCTGAGAACCAAGCACATGGCGCCAATCGCGAAGCCTCTTTAGGCCCTGTTTTCTTTTTTGAGTATGGCCACCTGCAGATGCGCTATACCGCTCGAAAACACAATGTGGTTTGGAAAAACACCTCTTTGATCTCGGAAGCAAAAGACGCGCTCGAAGAATGTCTTGAAGACCCCAGTATCCGGTTTAGATATCAACTTCAAGCCGGCGAGGGATTGTTAAGTGCGAACATTCCGCATCGAAGAGAACCTTTTGTTGACTCAGACGATCGCCCGGGGCGTTTGATATACCGCGGTCGCTATGCGCAACCCATTTCAACTGAGGCTTAAAAGGCTATGGACAGCATACTCTGGATCAGTGAGCTGATTCTGCAAAATCAACCCTCGACGTTCGCCGAACTGACCGATCTGGTTCGCGAACGCGCACGTGCAGGGGATCGGTTTTTACGGATGGACGTTAAACCGCCTTATCCTGATACGCCCGAGAACTGGGAATTCCGGCTCGAAGGCGCCTTCACCAGTCCCATCTAGACCGAAACCGGATACCAAAATCTCAGATGAAATATCTTAACAACGAATTTGACCTCGGCGCCGAATCTGATGAGGATGCGTCAACGTCAGTCGAGGCGCTTGAGGCCCAACTTGGCGCGGTAAGAGAAAGATTAAATGAAGCCCGGACTCAAATTGACGCCCCTCAATGGCGCCAGCTCGCGTTGCAGGAAGGCCGTCTTTTAGTCATGCTCGAAAAAAGTGATGAAGCTTGGTCGAGTGGCAAAATTTGCTTTGACCGATTTTGTAGCGCAAAGCTTTGGGCAGACACTGTTGAAGCCGCGCGAATCATGTTCCAGTCGGGACACTCTGATTCACTCATTGCACTCGGTCACGGCGTCTGGCTCGCAGTGACTTTTCCAGTCGATCCAGAGCTTTCAGTAGCGCTCCTACAAGATATCATCGACGAAACACCCGATGACTCTGATGGCGCCGCCGTTGCGGCTGCTGTTGCTGCCTATATTGTTGATCTACGAGCAGAAGGAAAAGAGCATGAATCCTTGTCTTTTTTTACCAACCAGATGTTGGGTGCGGTAGCACGTCGACACAGCAGCATTGAAAATCAGGAAGCTTTTGATCAATGGATCTCTAGACTCGAATTAAACGACCCCATTCGATTCCTGCCGCGCCTTCGGAATGTTGTTGACGTATTAGTACAAGACAACTGGTGGATTGATCGAGAGGCCATCCAGGCCGCGTTGCCCATACAGTAAAAATCACAATGTCATCTGCCTACTGGACTGAATCTGAGCTTGAAAAAGCTAAACCGATAAACCCCGTTGTGGTTGATATCGTCTTTAAAATCCGAGGTCAGCAGATCGCGGCTGATCATGCTTTTGCTTTATCGAAAGCCCTCACAACTGAACTCCCATGGCTTTCCACTGAACGAGAGGTCAGTATCCATCTTATCCACGGCGCACAATCCGCTAATGGATGGTGCAAGCCTGATGATAGCGGCATTATCGAGCTTTCGGGTCGAACTCGCCTCATCATTAGAGTGCCACACTCTCGACTTGAAGACGCAAAAGCGTTAATCGGCGCTCGTTTGAATCTTGACGAGCACAAGATTGAAATACTCGATGCAAAACCTCGACCACTTTCAACCAATTCGACCATTTTTTCCCACCATGTTCGATCACTGGATGACACCAATAGCGAACCGGCGTTTCTAGCTTCTGCAGCGCACTGGCTAGAAGATCTCGCCATTACCCCCAAAAAAATGCTCTGCGGGGGAATGCGTCATCTAAAAATGAATGAATCGGTTATCTCGACCCGGAGTCTTTTGATTGCGGAACTTAACCCTAACGAGTCCATTGCCGTTCAGACGCACGGGTTGGGACCGGACCGATTATTCGGATGCGGAGTTTTTGTCCCCTCCAAGAGTATATCGGCCGTTCACCAACCAGAATCTGATCATTAACATCATAGACACGCTGAAATAGGAATTCATCATGCCAATCGAAGTCGACGGAAAATCAGTTGCCACCAACGAAAACGGGTTTCTTGAAAACCCAGATGACTGGAGTCAATCAGTCGCTGAGGCAATGGCAGCCACAGAGGATCTCGCCCTAACCAAAGAACATTGGGATGTTATTCACTATTTACGAGAAGAGTATTTTTCAAACAACGGTAACCAACCAAACAACCGAACATTATTAAAAACAATGGGGTCTCTTTGGGATCGGAAAGTGAGTAATAAAGAAATGTTTGATTTGTTCCCTGGCAATCCAAGCAAGCAAGCTGGCCGTCTGTCCGGCCTACCCGAGAGTATGCGAAAAGGCGGTTATTAACGGTCACTGCTCGCGGACGACAGAAAATACTAATTCATATTTTTTTAAAGGAGAGTTTCATGAGTGAGAAGAAAGAGTTGATCGAAAAAATGATCGAGATGCAAAAAGCATTTATAGACCAAGAGCAAAACGGAGGCATCAATCCAAAAGATTACTTCGCGCCAGAGGATGGGCATGCGTTAGACGGCTATCGAGAATCATACGAAAAACTTGCGACACAGGTCGTGGACTTAGCTCATGAGGAGAAGGGCTCGAAGCGCTAAGCCTTAATCTAAAGGGAAAGCGCTTCTATCGAACATCCCTCAAAAACGCCATTCCGCGGCTCGCCACTGGCTCGATGTCGCTCCAGGAGCCCGGCGGCCTGGTGGCGCCAGTGATGACTTCCTTTGCGCACGATTTTTCGCAGGGGTTGAAAATCCCCTCCATCAACCCAGCGCTGATAGGCGTTAAATAGCGACGGAAACAACTGCCGGCGAATGCCCGTCATGGTCGCAAAATAAAAGTGTAAAGGAGATTTTTCTTCCTGACTCAATAGCGCCGGTAGCACCATCATGCAATCAGCAAGCAGGTCTCGAACCGCGCGAATCAAAATCTCTTGTGCTCGGTCGCTTGCAGCCATCACCATCTGATTCCAATCGTCTCCTAGACACTCTCCGCATATTTTTTCTCCCAATTCATGCAGGATCGCAAACTCACTAAATTGCTCAGCCATCCGGTCAAGCGCGGTCTCTGGATCTTGACCAAATCCGTAACCCGCGAGTGTTCGGGCCATCGCATTTTTAGGTTTTTTCCACCGCCACTCCTCAATCATCTCCCATAAAACCCGACGAAGCGCTTCTTGCCGAATCCATATCGTGGTGCCGCGCGTCATCGCAGGAGGCGCGATCAGTTCACGAACAACCTCTTCTCCCGTATAAAAAAGCTCATACCCGTCTCCTCGCTCAAATGTGGTCAGGCGACCCAGCGAAAATACCGGTTTATCGAATCGACCAATCCCCGCGCTATAGCCATAGCCTTTCGGTACAAGCCAGCTGTTGATCTGATCGATGTCAAAAGCATCGACTTCACCCATCGGCAACGGAATCCTGCGGTACGACTGACCTTCCAAGGTGTCCCAATATTGCTCACGCGCCGATACCCACTCCCCCACCATCCCTGCATTCAGGCTCGCATCGTAGGGTAGATTCTGTTCCCACCTAAAATACTCTCTCATATGCATTAAATAAACGCATAACGAATAATCACCTGCGTGCTCTGCGTCAGAGAGATCGCAGTTGTATTTGATTGACTCAATAAACAAATCGGGAAGTGACGACATCTGTAAACCTTAAGATAAAATGACCGTGAGAAGCAACACTATGGCGACAAGAATCCGCGACCGGTGGCGAAATGCCGGACAACCTGTTCCGCTTGAGGAAAATGCAAAAGCGCTGGCTTACGTATGCTGGCAACTCGCATTAACCTCTGCCCGTAATCTACACGCGGAGGATTACATCTATGATGATGACCAACAACGGGTTGGGGTCATTCGAGAATATCTGATCTTCCTCGTACACGTCGCGGACCGACTGGCTTTTGATATTCTCGGCGAAGACGATCGGCCTGAGTTTGTGTCCGCGCTCGCCTACAATTGCGGGTCGCAACTACAACGCAACGCCAGCGAAATCTTGGGATCCGGGGAATATCGCGATGCGTTTATTACCGCGCTTAACGATCGCAATTCTGATTACGGTCAATGCTCATTTCAAAGCGGTTTACCGGGATACAGTCTTTTGCGTGTTTTTGGAGATCGAGTCAAAGCAATAATGGGGGATAACCAAACCAATCGGTGGGTGATTGATCAAGTCATGGAGGTCGACGGCCCTGATCTTGCAAAAAGACTTTCAAAGTCGTTTAGCAACTTGGTCAAAGGCTCCTCAGTTGACGAGCCTCGTGATGGATTTTCGCCCTAACGTCGAAATTACGATTTTTTGAAATCCGATGCGCTGTCTGTATTGTGGTTCTGCCCGTCCTCGTAACCCGCTGAATAAGCCGACGAAACACGCTGTTCCTCGCGTTCCGGATTACCCAAATAACCCCCTACCCATCCCTGGACATAGTCAGGATCAACACCCATTTTTTCCAGCGTATCGACGGTTTCATAGTAGATCGCGCCCATAGTAATCTCCAGTAATCAAAAAAATTTCTTCGATATTACCCTCACCCCCGCCGAACCGGGATATCCCCCTTGGGTGAGAGAGAACGATTTGCAGTGTGGCCTAAAAAGCGCCCTAATTAATAAAAATTGATAAATATTGAATTTGAATCCATGGATCTCTCGCAAGAAGACAGCCTACGACTCAACGTTTTGGCCAAAACCTCAGTCGCCATACGGATCGATGAAAATCAACAGGTTATTTTTGGCCTCGCCGACAGCAAAGAGCGAAGAATTGATCTCAAACCCTCGGGCAATACAGGCCAATACCTGCGTCTGATTCGCGAACACCTTTCCAACGTCGTGCTCGGAACGCCCGGTGGCTACCCGGTGTTTATTCAGCGCTGGACCCGAAGTGGCGCGCTTGGTGCTGAACGATTGAGCAAATTACTTTGCCTGGGTGAAACAGAGGCTATTGTTGCTGTCGCCGCTTCACCGAACATTACTGACACGTTGGCAGGCAGAGCGTGGTGGTGCCTCCCCACTGCAGAAGTGGCGCGTCTCATGTTGAGTCGAACTCAAGTCATCCAAGGCAGAACCGGTCCCCCGCTGGCGCAGTTTCTGCTTGAACATCTCCCGTTCGAAATTGAAAGCACGGTCATCATTCAAACCGTGCACATTCTGCTCGTCTCGGAACTGATTGATCAATCTGCGAAAGCCCAACTCTGGGCACAAGGACAAAAAAATCCTGCCTACCTTATCGGGTTCCTGAGCGCAGGCCCCGAATATATGATTCAAACTGACTCTCAAAAATCCAGCGAAACAGAGGATCTGGCCCAACTGTCCAACACTGTTGCCCAGCACATTGAGCGCGCCCTCTCACAAACAGGGAAACACTATCTTGAGGGTTGCACGCGCGCGCTACGAACCGCAACCGATATGGACTCTGTCGTCGAAACGTTGGAAGCGTTGCATAGATTTCTCATGCCAATCGCGGACACCCAGCAACTCCCTCGAACACCTCATTTGCTCAGTATTGCCGCTCGCGAGCGTTTTAATTGGGTCGCCTCTAAAATTGACGATGCAGAATTCGCCCTGATCCTTAATCGCCATCCTGAAACCGAGATCAAAGCGATAATCTTACTCAGCCTTGTCGGTGAACCCCTCGTCGCGCCCATATTCGCCGTCACTGACGCAAGCGGCAGTTTGATGCGAAAAAAACTGACGCCCGCACTCGATCCCGCGTTTGCGGCAATCAAAGCGCTAGGCATCGCCGAAGATCACTAGATCGAAACGTATCCTGGATTGTTTTTGATACCTTTTACTTTAGGGACATTCGCCACAACGTCTTGAATCACTTTACGATCACGTAAATACTCAGCCAGGACATCCCAGATATCCGGCAGCTCATCCGGCTGAGGATTCACACTGGCCCATCCCGCCACCTTGTAAAGACGAGAAGGATCGATTGGCTTTCCGTTAAGTTCAAGATCAGACAAACGCTGGCCCATCGGAGCGGAAGGATTAATTGCATAGCGTAATCCACCAATCCGAACCATATCGCCGCCCATCTGGTAATAGGGATCCGTATTGAAAAGATTGTCTGCAATATCCTCGAGAACCAGCTTAATGTTTTCACCCGTAAGCTCATTTAGCGTCGATTTAGCATAAGTAATACCCGTCTGATCCATGACTCGCTCGACCGTTATGTCATCTCCCGGAAGCAAGCTCGTCCCCCATCTAAAACCGGGCGAAAACGCGATATCGGCACCCCGAACCTCCATTAGCGCGTCCACAATCACCTGATCAAAAGTACCGGTAAAGTTTCCCCGCCGATACAAGGTGGTCTCAGTTTTTGCCAAAACAGTCTCGAGCTGCTGTTTAAACGGTTCTCGCACGCCCTCGATATAAGCTGACATTTCCGGGTCAGCGGGCAGCAAATTAGCAAATATAGGCAACAGACGATAGCGAAAATCAGCAACCTTCCCATCGCGGACGTCAAGATCCATTACCGAGAGAAACTTGCTATTCGATCCTGAATTTGCAACTAATGTTTTGCCGCGAGCATTCTGAATCACACTCGGCATTGGCATCCCATCATGCGTATGTCCGCCCAGAATGACATCAATTCCCGTAACGCGACTGGCGAGTTTTAAATCAACGTCCATTCCATTGTGAGACAAAAGCACGACGACTTGTGCGCCTTGGGCGCGAACCTCATCAACCATCTGTTGACATTGCTCCTCTCGAATACCAAAACTCCAATCCTCAATGAGATATCGCGGGTTTGCCAGTGTGGTATACGGGAAAGCCTGTCCAATAATGCCGACTGGAATACCGTTCATTTCCCGAAGGGTATACGGCTTAAAAACCTGTCCTGATTCCTGATCAAAAGCCGGTTTATCGTCAAACGAAGCGTCTTCCGTCAACATGATGTTCTGCGCCAAAAATTCAATAGGCGACAGCTGGGTGTCTACGATCTCA
Organism: Pseudomonadota bacterium; assembly: GCA_018672825.1. Lineage (GTDB taxonomy): Bacteria > Pseudomonadota > Gammaproteobacteria > Arenicellales > UBA868 > UBA868. The sequence continues at coordinate 11,036 of JABHUE010000075.1, forward strand.
CGGACACGATCAATGCCGTACGTGAACTCCCAATGACCGGTCATGATGTCAACACCCAGTAACTTACAGGCTTCCACCATGTCCTGACCCTGCGTCCACAGTGCTGTGGCAGAGCCTTGCCAGGTGTCGCCACCATCCATCAAAAGGCTGTTTGGACGTGAGGCTCTGAGCTGCTTCACCAATGTCGCAAGGTGCGCAAAACCACCGACCTTTCCGTATTTACGTGCGGCAGCCTCAAAGTCCAAATAAGTAAAAGCATGCGCATTTGCAGAATGGGCAGCCACTTTAAAATGATTGAGAAAATGCTCCCCGACAACGTGAGGCGGTTTGCCTAGAGCGTTGCCGATACCGATATTGAAATTCGGCTCCCGAAAATACACAGGCATTAATTGCGCATGACAGTCGGTGAAGTGCAAAAGGGAAAGATTGCCGAATATCGGCACGTCGTAGTCGACACTCGCATCAGCAAATACTCGGTTATTTACCGCCATTCCCGCAGCACTTGCCATGGCAAGCAAACGCATGAACTCTCGTCGATTTAAACTCATATCAGCCTTCCTCTCGCGATTACCAGTATTTAAAGGGAGTTTTAGGGACAAAAAAACCCGGCTCACTCGCCAGGTTTTTTAACTCATGATGCCGAAGCGATTCATCGCTTCGGCATCGATCGAAATGAGAGAATTTACTGACGCAGGCTCGGTACCTTCAATGGAATACCGGTATTCATCACAGACTCGTAAAACTCCAGCGCTTTATACTCTTCGCCCTGCGCTTTAAATGGATGTGCGCGGACCTGCTTGGTACAGCCGCCATAACGGCGATGAATCGTGCCCCAAGGTTTACCCGCAACTTGCCACTTCGTCCGCCATACGGGAAAGCCGACGCCGTGACCAAGACCCGCACTTAAAACATCGCCCCGAACGCTGTTACCCGAGTTATGGACATGACAATCAGCACAGGAAAAATTTAACTGGCCGCGTTTTGCCCAATAAATCTGTCGCCCCTGAGCATACCAATCCTGAGCGCCGGGATCAGAGTAATCAACCGCCATCCGCTCACCATTAAACTGCGACTTGTAATGAGCAACCAGTCTGGCCATCTTGCCACGCTTGACGTTCTTGATGATTTCTTCGCCGTTTGCTTTCAAACACGCGTTGATATCGCCCTCGATGGTGCGCAAATCCCCGCTGGCGGGGTCAAACACCGGATAGGTATTACCCGGGGCCAGGTCACAATCGGCAAGCGACTTCCCATTCGCAAATGGCGCGCTCCATTCGGTAGCCGCCTTTTCCATCTCAGGCTCATACTGAGGAAAATCCATATTGATTTCCCAGTTGGCGCGTCGCGCGGCATATTGCGGCAACGCGTTGACCCCGTCTTGGAAATCATCAAGGGTCAGCCCCGGAAAACGTTTCAGAAAAAATCCCTGAAACTCTTCGATATCTTTTGAGATTTCCGCCTCAGAGATCGCTTGAACGGCTGATGCCCCTGTCATCGCGATGCCTGCTGCTAGGGATATCATTAATAGTCTTTTCATTTGTTCGACTCTCCTTTTAGTGTCGATGCCTTAGCGCCTGACCGCCCAAGCGCAGGCAAATCAATTACGATACCGTTTTTTCCGCGCTGTCTGATTCGCCCATGTTGTCTACCCAGCTTACCGTGACCGTATCGCCTGATTTGGAATTAGCCAGATGAATACTAATCAGGGGATTCGTGGAAACGCCTGTCCCGAGGTCCGCTTGCGCAACCGCCGTTCCGTTAAGCGCGAACTCCATGGTTTTAATAAAATGGGCAGGAATCTTTTCCCCCGTTTTTTTATCTTTCCGAAGACCGGTTTCCATGGGATGCTTGGCGAGGACCATCACATCATGGCCGCCCTCAGCGCTCTTTTTAATTTTCATTTTGGTCGATGCCATTATTTACTCTCCTACTGAATACTGTGAGGGATTAGCCGCCGCAACCGCCGACCGTTACTTTAATTTCTTGGGAGGTCATGTAAATCTTGCCACCCGCTTTCACGTAGCAATTTACCGGTGACGTCTGTCCCATCTTGATTCGCGCACTGTACATCGCGCCGGCGCCGCCGCCCATCACCTCTAGTCCTGTTGTAAAAGGAGCTGGGTTTTTCACGACAATCACACCGATTGATTCCACATTGGCGAGGGACGTCATCACCTTAATCGGGACAACCGCGCCATTTTCGGCCTGCAGCGGTGCTTTTAATGATACTTCGTCACTTTCAACTACGTCGGATGATCCGAAGAAAGCTTCGAGCGCCTCGGCTTCTGGCCGCGGTCCAAACGCACTCTCCGGCCAAGCTGCGGCTAAGACTCGAGTTGGGCTCAACAGGCCCGCGCCCGCAGCCACGGCAAGTGTGCTGGCGGCTACTGATCCTTTCAGAAATATTCTTCGTTTCATAACTTATCTCTTCCTCAATTTTTTAAACTGTTTCAAATAGTAGATCGTGATTAAAAACCGTGTCGATAAAAACGCTACTAAATCGATAGCAACCAATCAACGAGATTGTCAATATCTTGCTCACTAATCAACTTGTGCTTTCCAAAAGGCGGCATGGACGTGTTCGGATTTTTAACCGTTGGATCCCAAATGTGCGCCCTGAGATCCTCGCGATTTGGATAACGCGCTTTCATCGCCACGAGCGGAGGCGCAATATTGCCGCCCGTCGGAAAACCTTCAGGCCAAGGGCTCACCATAGCCTGATGACAGGCCAAGCAATTACCGCCCCGTCGATTAACCGCAACGCACCATCCCTTAATGACACTGTCGGCATCTTTTGCCACTTTTTTACACTCTTTATCAGTGGGCCATTCTCCCGCCTGGGCGACTGGGCTAACCCCAACAGTTAAGATCATTGATACCGCTGCCGCGAAAGCAAGCAAACCTGTCTTTAATCTATGCATTTTTCTCCTCCAGTTACTCCGCTTCGCAGTTATGCAATCTACAAGCGGTTCGTTGCGATCTAGTGAGCAGGCTTCAGTAAGCTTTGACATAGATCATTTCATCGACAGAATCTATCGACATTTTTACCCAAAAGGCATGGATCTCGCAAGCCTATTAATTTCCATGCGGGCGCTACAGGATGTTCAAAACCGAATGGATCATTTTATTAAAACTGCCCTCCGGTCTCTCTTTTCGAGATAAACGCTATGGCTTTGATGGCTGCAACGCCTCTAACTCACTGATTTTTGAAGTAATACTAGCCTCTAAGTAGGCATTATCTGAAACGAGGGTACTGGCGTGCTGAAGTGCACCGATGGCTCTGCTGACCTCATCCTGGCGAAAGTAATATTCCGCCAGCGCCTGAAAAGATTGTGGCAGGTTACCGGCCTCTCCTTCCACTCTTGCCATCAGTCGGTAAAGAAAAGCGTTTGACGGCGCTGCACGAATCGCACGACGAAGGACTTTGCGTGACTCCTCAAAACGACCCGCTTTCATTAACGCATCCGAAAGATAATAGGCAACGACCGTTGATTCAGGCGTCTCGAGTGCCAGGCGCTCGAGGTGGCTAACGGAATCCTCTACCTGTCCACTTTGAAGCAATGCATCTGCCAACGCCAAGCGATAGGAAACATCTTCGGGAAAATCTCGATGCAGATCTAAAGCCAGCTTAATGGCTTCGTCATAATTGCCAAATCGGATCAAAGTGAGCACCTGGCCATAACGGGCTGCTCGTGCGTCTATGACCACTGTTGAATCGAGATTATGAATAAAATTCGCGAGCACATTATCAGCGCCCCCCGCACCATAAAGCGCTTGAATGCGCACTCGCGCATGATAGAAGTCGAGTGAGGGTGGCTCAGCAAAATCTGGATACTGCCGAATCCGAGACTCAACAAGCGCGATGCGGTTCTGAGTCAGGGGGTGGGTTCTCAAATATTCCGGCGCGCCAGATGATTGCAATCGGGTTTCCTGATCCAGGCGCTTTAGAAACTGAATAGTGGCAGAAGCCGGATAACCCGCGGCAGTAAGAATTCTCAAACCCAAGACGTCGGCTTCACGCTCATACTCTCGGTTGTAGTTCAGTTGATCCGCAACGGCGGCACCACTCGTTGCGGCCATTGCCGCGGCGCCGACTTGCCCACCGAGTAAAATCCCAGCCAGCATTGCCGCAGTGGTCGGAAGCTTTCGTTGGCGCGCTCGTTCCATCATTCGAGGAAGATGTCTCTGAGCCACATGCCCCAATTCGTGCGCAATAACCGACGCCAGCTCCGCCTCAGTCTGGGTCGCAGTTACAAGGCCTGTAAATACAGCCATTCGGCTGCCCGGACCGGCGAAGGCGTTCACCATCGGACTGTTGATCAAGAAAAAACGAAGGCTATCCGTATCGCCCACAAGACCACGCGACAGCCTCTGGCCCAGCGCGTTCACATATTCGGTGAGGAGCGGATCATCAATGAAAACAAGTTGCTTACGTGCGGCCGCTATGAATTCCCGGCCCATAGCCTGCTCTTCCGGCGAGGTCGCAATGCCAGACTGGAGACTGCCTAAGGGCGAATCTTGCTCAGCACTGCCGACCCCGCAAAATAAGGCTAAGGAAAGACTCAAACACGCCATCGAGGCCTTTAGGGTAAGGTGCCTGGCTACTGTCATAATATCCACCCCCTAAGTTTATCAGTCACTTTTGCAATTGCTGATTGGATTCATCGTTCCCCGAAGATAAAATTACGTGTGGCGAGTTGTAATCCCGCCACTCGACGATTATGCGCAATAACAGGGTGCCGCCCGCGGAGAAGCAATGTTGCAAGAAATGAGCAAAGACGACCTTACGAGTCGAGAAAATGAATTGGGTAACCAATTCAACGCGGCCTGTCAGGCGGGCCTTAAACTTGATATGACTCGAGGAAAGCCATCGCCCGAGCAGTTGGATCTCGCCAACCCAATGCTGTCGCTACCCGGAGATGGGGTATTTACAGATTCGGACGGCGTGGACTGTCGGAACTATGGTGGCATTGACGGACTGCCGCAGATGAAAGCGCTTTTCGCCGATATCCTCGGTTGCGAGCCGCAAGATGTTATCGTCAGCGGCAACAGCAGTTTGACGATGATGTATGACGCGGTTGCTCGCGCAGTCCTATTCGGTGTTCCCGGCAGCGAACAGTCCTGGAGTCAACAGGGCACAGTTCGATTTTTGTGCCCGGCGCCGGGATATGACCGGCATTTTGAAATTACATCTCATTTGGGTTTCGAGTTGCTCAATGTCGAATTGACTGACGAGGGTCCTGATATGGATCGTGTCGAGATGCTTGCCTCTGATCACGCCGTGAAAGGGATCTGGTGCGTCCCTCGCTATAGCAACCCGACCGGAATTACCTATACCGATGAGGTTGCGAGACGTTTAGCAACGATGAATGCCGCGCCAGACTTTCGGATCTTTTGGGATAACGCTTATGCCGAACACCATTTAACGGAAGAGCAACAGTCAGTTCCCGATATTCTGCAAGCCTGTCGTGACGCCGGTCACCCCGACCGGGTTCTGATGTTCACATCAACATCTAAAATGACAATGGCAGGTGCGGGTGTATCTGCAATGGCAGCAAGCCCGAATAATATTGATGACGCGCGACGTCATTTTTCGGTCCAAACTATCGGTCCTGATAAACTGAATCAACTGCGACATCTCAATTTTTTCAAAAACATTGGGGGTCTCCGAGCCCACATGGCGCGGGTCGGCAAGATTTTGAAACCCAAGTTTGACCTGGTCAACGAACTTCTTGAACACAACCTCGGTGGAAAAGGGATTGCGACATGGTCTCAGCCAAAGGGCGGCTACTTCGTTAATGTCAACGCGCCTGATGACTGCGCTCGAACCATCATTGATATGGCTGAAAAAGCCGGCGTAAAACTCACGCCCGCTGGCGCTCCCTTCGCTTATGGGCTCGATCCACAAGATCGGGTGATTCGGCTGGCACCGAGTTTCCCACCGCTGAGCGATATTCGACAGGCAATGGAGATTTTCACGCTCTGCGTGGAACTGGCGGCGATCAGAAAGGCTTTAAATTGAACCCTGGTAGATGATTTTTTGGCTATTGTTTATATTTTAAAATTTGATTAACTTCTAATATACTACTTACAAATACAAGCTTTAACACCCCCGTTAGGGTGATTGCAACCGTCAACAACGGTGAGTAAAAAGGCTAACGAAAGAAATGTTTAGGTCTTTACGTCCCGTCGACGTTGTCAAAAATTTAATTTATTAACAGGAGAAAAACATTATGTCCGATAACGATCAAGAATTAGATGCCCGGGGACTCAACTGCCCGTTACCGATCCTTAGAGCCAAGAAAACACTAAATGGCATGGGGGCCGGAGCGCTACTGAAAATCATTGCCACCGATCCTGGTTCTGTTAAGGACTTTCAGGCCTTCGCAACCCAAACGGGCAACGAACTGATGTCGTCATCTGAAGAAAATGGCGAATTTCATTTTCTCTTGAAAAAAGGCGGTTAAAAAGTCTGTGACCCATAGCGCCCAATAGCGCATTGAAGTCACAACCCATAGGAGGCCATTAATGACCGATAAAAGTATGACCATCATTGCGACCAAGGGCACATTAGACTGGGCCTATCCACCGTTTATTTTATCGTCAACAGCCGCTGCGCTCGGTTACAACGTCACCATGTTTTTCACCTTCTACGGCCTTCAATTGCTAAAAAAAGACCTGAATCTTTCGGTGAGTCCCCTTGGTAATCCAGGGATGCCCATGCCCATGTCCATGGACAAATGGTTTCCGGTACTGGGTACCGCTATTCCCGGCATGCAAGCGATGATGACCGGAATGATGAAAAACACAATTAAGTCTAAGGGAGTGGCGAGCGTTGCCGAACTTCGTGACCTCTGCATAGAAGCCGATGTCAAAATGATCGGCTGTCAGATGACCATTGATCTTTTTGATTTAAACCCAAAAGACCTGATTGACGAAATTGATCTAGGCGGCGCCGCAACCTATCTAGACCATGCAGGCGGATCGGACATCAACTTATTTATTTAAGATGGCCGGGTTCATAAAAAAGGCGCCTTTCAGGCGCCTTTTTTGCTGATTCCCGCCAAAACCAGGTCAGGCAAAACAAATCCAGGTGGTGGCAATATATTTGTCATGACTTTGAACTTTCTGCCCCTGATGGAGATGGGTCCAAAACGGAGGAAACAACAAAAGGGCGCCCGTCTCGGGCCTGACATTCACATCCTGATGAAAAAATTCAGTTTGACCCTCCCGATCGGGAAGTGAATTCAGATACCAAATAGCAACAAGCTGTCGCTGACTCAGAGGACCCGGGCCTGCGTCTACATGCCATTGGTAAAACTCCCCTTTAGCCGTACGCTGCAGTTGATATCCCATGTCTTTGAATTTATTCGACGCAAAAAATGGATGCAGTCCACTTAGCAAAGACAGGCCCAGCTTCAACGACTCGAACAATGCGCCGTCAACATCCTGCCACTCGGGTCGCCCCGAAATTCGAAGATCCGTTGACTGTTTAATCGATCGATCAAGCGCGGCGCCCGGACCAATGAGACCTTGCTGATGATGCGGGGATACCTCAAAACGATTCACAATGTCCGCACAAAAATCAGAAGCCAGCGCATCAGACAAACAGTAAATAAAACTGCCCGGCTTTAATTCCCGGAACTCTCCACTCATGATCTCACCCATCCATAATGATCAACGAATTCGAATGGTGAGCCCACCGGTGAAGGGAGCGGCCAAACAATATTCATCCTGAAGCGAAGGTTCACGTTCACAATCGCCGGTGGGTCAGCGATGGAAATCGCGCTCTTTTTTGTTTCGCAGCGTCTCGATCAATCGTGGCAAGCACGACTCCAGGCGACTCAGAACACTCGCCGATCAGCTCTCCCCAAGGCCCCACGATAAGGCTGTGTCCATAGGTTTCCCGACCGTGTGGGTGGCGTCCGACCTGGGCCGGCGCGATAACCCAAGCCAGGTTTTCTATTGCACGAGCGCGCAAAAGGGTATGCCAATGCGCCCGTCCGGTGGGCACTGTAAAAGCCGACGGGATTGAAAAGATTTCGGCACCCCGCTGACTCAACGCGCGATAAAGCTCGGGAAAGCGCATGTCGTAGCAAATTGTCAGCCCAAACATCATCTCCTCAACGGTGGCGGTCACCAAATCCTCTCCCGAGGCAATATAGCTCGACTCCCGATAGGCCTCCTCTTCGGAGACCTCAACATCAAACAGATGAATTTTGTCATAACGACACAGACGTCGACCTGTACGATCAAACATTAAACAGGAGTTTGTCACCAGCCCATCAGCTGCGGGAAAAGGGGTAGAGCCGCCAATGATCACGACGCCCTGTGCTTTTGCCATCTCACTCAATAACGCCTCTACCTCTACGACCCTACGCGCGGCGTCTTGTCGCTGCTCATTCGTTTCCGCCATTAACGAAAAATTCTCAGGGAGCCCAATCACATCTGCACCTCGTGCAGCGGCTTCAATAATTAAGCCCCGAGCCGCCTCTAGATTGTCATCCAAAATCTCATGGGAGTTCATTTGAACTGCGGCTAAAACCAGGGAAGAATGGGAATCAGTCATCAGCTGCTAATCATCGAGCCACGCGGCGGCCGGATCGCCAACCAGAATATCGAGCTTCTGCGGTTCGTCTCCGTTTGTTTGTACCCAGATAATCGAGGCCGGTATCCCGAAAGAAACAAGCCATGTTTGAACATCGCGCGCCCATTGTGCCGAACTCGAATCTGCAAAATGACGAATCTTGATCCGGATCATTTCCTCATCATGAACAGAACTCAGTATCTGGCGAACCGTATCGTTGGCTAAAACCATCGATGTACTCACAACAGCAGGCCAATCAGAACGATCAAGCGTCATCTGCTGAACCGCTTCTTCGTTGGCGGTACAGTCCGCAGTCACACTCAAAAGCCCCACAAAGAAAAATGTTGGGAGCGACTTACATCGATGAAAACGTCGAATCATCGAGAACATTTACATCAGCACCACATCATATTTCTCTTGATTTTGGGAAGGCTCAACCTGAAGATGAATTGGCTTACCAATAAACTCCTGAAGATCCGCAAGACCCGTTGACTCCTCATCAAGCAACAGATCGATTACCGATTGAGCGGCGACAACGAGATAGCCTTTAGCCCCAAAGGCACGCGCTTCTCGTAAAATCTCGCGAAAAATTTCATAGCAAACCGTTTGGGTAGTTTTCTGGGTACCACGGCCGCTGCAAACGGGACACATTTCTGAAATGCCGCGCTCCAGGCTTTCTCGTGTTCGCTTGCGGGTCACTTCGACCAAACCGAGCACCGACATATCAGCAATCTGGCAGCGTGTTCGATCACGAGCGAGCGCGCGTTCAAATGCGTTAACAAGCTGGTCCCGATGCTCCTCATCTTGCATATCAATAAAGTCAATAATGATGATGCCGCCAATATTTCGAAGCCGGAGTTGGCGCGCAATCGCTTGCGCTGCCTCCATATTGGTTTTAAAAAGCGTCTCCTCAAGATTTCGTTTACCCACAAAACGACCCGTGTTGACATCAACCGTAGTCATCGCCTCCGTCTGGTCAAAGACCAGAGAGCCTCCCGATTTGAGATTGACCGTTCGATCGAGGGCTTTTTGAATCTCATCTTCAACTGAGTAAAGGTCAAAAATCGGCCGCTCACCCGGGTAAACCTCAATCCGACTCGACATTTCAGGCATCAAATCATCGGCAAACTGACGCATCAAGGCGTAGGTTTCATGAGAATCAACTCGGATTTTCTCAACATCATCTCGGGCAAGATCACGAATGACCCGAAGCGATAGCGGCAAGTCGGCATGAATAAGCTGAGTCCCTTTTGCACCTGCCATCTTCTGTTCAATTTGCCGCCAACTGCGATTGAGAAACTCAATGTCTTTCCCAAATTGAATTTCCTCCTGGAATTCAGCGACCGTTCGAACAATAAATCCCGCTTCCGTGCACTGTTGGTCAATCGCCGCATCAAGCGCCTCCAATAATCGAACCCGTTGATCGAGATCTTGAATGCGCTGAGAGATGCCCCGATGCGTAGACCCTGGAAGTAAAACAAGATAGCGCGACGGAATCGACAACTGGGTGGTCAGTCGGGCACCCTTACTGCCAATCGGATCTTTTGCAACTTGAACCACGATCTCTTGACCCTCATGCACAAGGTCTACGATATCTGGTTTTGAGGCTTTTGCTTCTGATGCGCCGACTTCAACCCTCTCTACTTCATCGCTTAAGTCCGTTGCATTAGAACGATGGGACATAAAATCAGACGCGTGCAAAAAAGCCGTGCGCTCGATACCAATATCGACAAAAGCGGCCTGCATCCCGGGCAATACACGCACGACTTTTCCCTTATAAATATTGGCAACAATGCCACGGCTTCGACTGCGCTCAATGTGCAACTCCTGAAGACTGCCATTCTCAACAACAGCAACGCGCGTCTCCTGCGGTGTCACGTTGACTAATAGTTCTTCGCTCATTTTTTAACGCGACTACGGTGCCAAGTCGGATAAACATTAGCATTCTTGAGTAGTCTGAATGTCTCACGAAGTGGCAGGCCCATCACGCCATAATAACTGCCCCGAAGATTCTCGACGAAAACCGCCGCCCGGCCTTGGATCGCATATCCGCCCGCCTTATCAAATGGCTCCTCGCTCGCACAATAATCATCAATTAATGCGTCGGAAAGCGAGCAAAATGTCACTTCGCTCGTCACGATTTCTGATGCCTGTCGGTTATTCCAGAGCACACTTACCGCTGTGATGACTTCATGCGTCCGGCCCGACAGGCGCCTGAGCATTTGCTTGGCATGATGCTCACTGCGTGGTTTACCAAGCGCCTCGCCACCCACCACCACAGTGGTATCCGAGCCCAGAAATACATCCATTTTTGAATCATGTCCCAGCATCTTTTGGGCGGCAACTGCCTTCATCATACTGAGGCGTTCGGTGAGCGAGGGCGGATCCTCTCCCGGCGTCATCGCTTCATCTACTTTAGGCTCAACAGTCTCAAACTCATATCCCGCCTGCCTGAGAAGCGCGGCACGACGTGGCGACTGAGACGCAAGACAGAAACGAGTCGTCATCACACTTTACCGGCCCGGTGATAGGGGAGACCTTCCAATATCGCGTAGCTGCGATATAACTGTTCTGCAAGTATTACTCTGACGAGCGGATGGGCAAGTGTGAGCGATGATAAAGACCACTTTGCATCAACAGCGTCTAAAACCTGTGCCGACAATCCCTCCGGGCCGCCAATGATAAGGGCAATATCGCGCCCCATATGCATCCAGGCACTTAACGCGCCCGCCAATGCCTCTGAGTCGTAACAACGGCCCGTTTGGTCAAGGGCAATCTGATAACTGCCTTTCGGAATCGCCTGAAGCAATCGCTCACCTTCTTCCTGAACCACTTGGTTTAATGGCGACTTATTGCCCCGGCGCGGACTATCCACCTCGATGAGTTCAAGCGACACGCCTTTGCTGAGGCGTTTGGCATACTCCGAGAAACCGCGATCGACCCAGTCAGGCATTCGGCGCCCCACAGCCACCAGATTGATCCGCATTTTTTAGACCTCTGTTGAGCCTTCGACCTGTTGTCCCCTAGCCCGACTGAGTTGCAAGCCCAGGCGCTCGTTCCAGAGTCCTTCAAGATCATAGAACTCCCGGGTCGCAGGCACCATCAAGTGCACAATTAAGTCGCCAAAATCCAGTAATACCCACTCGCCTTCGCTCTCACCCTCTGCGCCGATCGGTTTAAGACTGTGTTTAACCCCCGCCTCGCGAACTCTTTCCGCAAGTGCCATAACGTGCCGGGTTGAAGTCCCGCTCGCCACCACCATCCAGTCAGCGATCTGGGTGAAAGGGCGAATATCCAGTTCGAGAATATTTTCCGCTTTCGCATCATCAAGCGCCTCGATAATCCACTGGCGAATGCCCTGCAGATAATTTTCAATTTCATCATTCATATAACTGATGCTCCCTTATGTATTGAGCGATAGCAAGAGGTACTTTCATTTCGATTGATTTTTTTTCGGCTAAATCCAATCGGATGTCCGCCGATGAAACATCCACCGGGGGCACTTCCACGGACTTGATCCAACCTACGCTGCCTGCCGGTGGCCGTGCGCAACCACCCGTCTCACGTTGGCGCCACCAATCAGGAAGCGGGTTCGGAACAGTCCAGCCCGGTCGATGCATCACAGCGACTCCGGCCAGATCAAATATCTCCTCCCATCGATACCATGAGGGTAAATTGAGGGCAGCATCTAATCCCAAGGCTAAGCACAATGTTCGATGAGGGTGCTCGGCTCTTAATTCATTCAGCGTCAATATCGAATAAGAGGGTCCGACTCGATTGATCTCACGCGCATCAATCGTAAATAACGGCTGCTCCGCGATGGCTAACTGCAACATAGCAACACGGTGTTGGGCTGATGCAATGGGAGATGATCGATGAGGCGGCTCGCCCACCGGCAACCAAATTACATTCGTGGCATCAAGTGACTCACACAGTCGACTGACCGCATGTAAATGTCCGATGTGCACCGGATCAAACGTCCCGCCAAAAACAATGAGGGGAGTGCGATCGAACTCAGACAACCGAACGATCCATCATATTTAAGGGCGAATCGTCCCGTCCCCGAAAACAACATATTTCTGAATGGTCAGGCCTTCAAGTCCCACAGGGCCGCGCACATGCAAACGATCCGTGCTGATGCCAATTTCGGCGCCCAAACCATACTCAAAACCATCCGCAAACTGGGTAGAGGCATTAACCATCACCGAGCTCGAGTCCACTTCCCGCACAAATTGCTGACTTCGCTCAAGATTATTAGTCACAATCGCATCCGTATGACCCGACCCATAGCGCCCAATGTGGTCGATTGCCTGTTCGATGCCATTCACGATTCGAATCGCGAGAATAGGCGCCAGGTACTCCGTATTCCAGTCATCTTTTGACGCAGCCTGGCAATCGGGGACCAGTTCGCAGGTCCGTTCACACCCTCGAATTTCGACGCCCGCCTCCCGATACTTCGGCACCAGTTGTGCGAGAACAATCGACGCGTTGGCCGAATCCAGCAACAGCGTTTCCATCGCACCGCAAACACCATAGCGACGACACTTTGCGTTAAACGCGACCGCCACCGCCTTATCGATATCTGCATCGGAGTCAATATAGACATGGCAGTTACCGTCAAGATGTTTAATCACCGGCACCCGGGCATCCGCGCTGACTTTTTCAATCAGGCGCTTCCCGCCGCGCGGCACAATCACATCAATGTACTCAGGACTGCCCAGCATTGCTGTAACGGCCTCGCGATCGGTCGTTGATAGCACTTGGATAACATGCTCGGACAAGCCTGCGTCGGTCAGGCCGAGTGACAGGCACGCTGAAATCGCTTGGTTGGAATTCAAGGCTTCTGAGCCCCCCCGCAGAATTGCGGCATTGCCCGATTTCAAGCATAAGCCCGCGGCATCTGCCGTGACGTTGGGTCGCGACTCGTAAATGATTCCTATGACGCCCAACGGCACCCGCATCCGGCCGACGGTAATGCCAGAAGGGCGGGCATTCATATCATCAATCTGCCCTACCGGATCGGGCAAAGCCGATATCTGAGTCAACCCCTCAGCCATCGCGTCCACCCGGTCGGACGTTAACTCCAGTCGATCGAGAAGGGCGGATGACAGGCCCGACGCATGAGCCGCCTCCAGATCTTTCGCATTAGCGACGAGGATATTTTGGGCGTCACTGCTAATCCGCTGAGCCATCGCTGCGAGCGCGGCATTCTTCGTGCCTGTGCTCGCTTGCGCAATTTCCTTTGACGCGAGGCGCGCATTTCGCCCTGACGCATCAATCCACGCTCTAATCGATTCGGACAAATTTAAAACTTTATTCATGTTTTCAGTAATTTAAAGCAGTATTACGCTGCAACATGGTTATACCACAAAGCAATAAAACAGCCCGCTCCACCTCCGCCCATGCGCCGCCCGCGGTCTGGGCCCGCCCTTTAATCACGCGGTCGGTGAATGCCAGTTGGCTCAGCAGCTGTCCTAACGCATCGGAACTCAGTCTCTTTAACGCCGCGCTGATATAGCGCTCACGACTTCGCCAGACTCGGAACTGCTGAAAGACATTTCGCTGATCAGCGCCAGCCGCCATCTCTTTCGACATGGCATAAAGGACTCGGGCCTCTCTCGCAATTGCCCAATTTATCAAAATAGCCTCGTTACCTTCCCTTTGAAGTCCATAAAGCATTCTTAAAGCCGCCGTTGCCTTCCCGGCCAACGCCTCGTCAACAAGAGCGAAAACAGAAAATCTAGCCTGATCGGCCACCAGAACTTCAAGCCCCGGCTCGTCAAGTTCGCGCTCACCCAGGAGAAGCGGCAGCTTGTTGATCTCCTGAGCCGCAAAAAGCAGATTGCCTTCTGAGTAATAGGCGAGCCGATCAATTGCGCCACGAGTCGCCTTAACACCGTTGGCTCGAAGCCGATCCGATATCCATGCGGGAAGTTGCTGGGCCGTTACAGCCCGGGCCTCGACTGAAGTCCCTGAGGATTCGACCGTCTTGAACCATTTGCTCGATTGAACCGCTTTATCAACCCGACCCAGAATAATCGAGAGATGATCACTGGGGTCTGCCTTCTCAATAAATTCAATGAGCGCTTTTGCGCCCGCATCACCGGGCTTCCCAGTGGGAAGTCGAATCTCGAGCAACCGGCGAGTGGAAAATAACGACAGCGACTGACCGGTATCGAGTATTTGCTGCCAATCAAGATCAACGCCCGCTGTAAAGCGCAGCACCTCATCGATACCCTGCTGTCGCGCCGTACGACGAATCATGTCGGCACTCTCCTCAATAAGGAGTGGCTCGGCGCCAAAAATCAGATAGGTGTTCGAAAGCCCTTTCTCAAGCTGACTGGATAGAGCGTTAGACGCTATTCGCAACGTGCGACCTCCCGCCAAGCGTTCTAAACATAAACAGCAGTTAGAGGGTCAGATTCTGGCACTTTCAACGCGATGCCATCGAGCCGGCGAATAATTCGGCGGGTCACTTCCTCGCGCATTGATTTTTTCAAGGCCTCTTCTTCTTGCTTTTTTTGAAGGAGATCCGTACTGCTGTATTCAAGCTCGCGGCTGAAATTCAGTGACGTATCACCCACGAGTATCTTGCCCTGACGATCAACCACACGATACAAAACGGTGTACTCAAGCGTGTATCCTGTCGCGGTCCCGTTGCTATCCACAGAAATCACTTTACGTGTGTACTGCACTGTTGCGAGATCAATGATTGCAGTCGCTGATTCCGCGTCCTTTACCGGATTCACACCGCTCTGCTTCAGGGCCATTCGCAGGTCAACCACGAGCTGATTATCCTGTCCCGTTACCCAAGGTTTTGACAGGATGGGTCCAAGTTCAACAAGGCCACGCAATTGAAACCCACAGCCGGCAACTAAACCGACTAACGCAAAAATGACGAGTTTTTTCTTTAGCATCAACAACTTTCCAAAACGATTATCAACGGATCAAGGCTTGGCTCACATTATAGCGAGCGCGCCCGTTGGAGGGTTCTAAAAAAAAGGTCGCAGGACCAGCTTTCCCGGGTAGCGCTTGGCCATGAAATCGGTCTGGGCTTGCGCGATGTCCTTTAACGGATACACCTTTGAAACCAGTGGCCGTAACGATCCCGTGTTAATCAGAGACACCAGCGCGCGAAAAACCTCTCGAGACTGATAAGTGCATCCAAACACGGTGAGATCCTTCAAATAAAGCGTCCTCAAATCGACCTCTGCCATGGGACCTGCAATGGCGCCGGAGGTCGCAAGGCGACCACCCGGACACAGGGCATCGAGACATTCTCCAAATTGATTCCCCCCAACGACATCAATGACGACTGTGAAGTCCTCTTTGGGGAGTGATGCGTCTCTGTCCAACACGCTTTGTGCGCCCGCGGTTAAAACAGCATCCGCTTTGGCGGCAGCTGCAATCGCCGTGACCCGAGCGCCTTTCTGGCGAGCCAGTTGGACCGTTGCCAATCCAACGCCACCCGAAGCGCCCGTCACGAGGACTCGGTCACCGTCGTTCACTTGTGATCGGGTCAGAAGATTCAGCGCGGTTCCGTACGCACATGGCATGGCACCAATCTCAATGTCCGTCAACGGGGATTCACTCACATCAAATAGTTGATCCGCCGACACGCAACAGTACTGTGCGAACGCGCCATCGCGCTCAGAGCCCAGCGCCTCAAAATAGACAGGTACACCCGATTTTGCGATCGGCTGGTTCAGCGCACAGGTGACGCGTTTTCCGATCTCCGGTGAACTCACCCCATCACCCAGTGCAACCACCTCACCGCAAAGATCGCCGCCTTGAATTCGAGGAAACGCCAGCGCGCCGCCCCATGCACCATCAGCGGTGATCGTCCCAGACGACGCATTAGTCGGAGCCGTTACGGTTTTGGCATACCACCCGAGGCGCGTATTAATGTCAGTGTTATTCACGCCGGCCGCCGACACCCGGACGAGCGCTTCACCGGCCCTGGGTTGTGGCGTCGGAAGATCATTTCGCCAAACCAGTTTTTCTGGTCCGCCGTGGCCGATCAGCTGAACGCCGGACATCGTTTCGGGTATCACGCGTCAACCACTCATGGGCGTCAGTTGGTGTCTCAATTCATCCGGGCTGTAGATCTTAAATGACTACATTCACTAATTTGCCGGGCACGACAATCACTTTGCGAACATCCTGATCACCAAGATGCCGGGCGATTTTCTCGTCAGAAAGAACCGCTTCCCGAATCTCGGACTCATCCGCTTCTGAACGAATCTCAACATGCCCGCGAAGCTTTCCATTAACTTGCACCACCAGAGATTGTGTTGCTGACACCAGGGCACGCTCATCCACCTCAGGCCATGGCGCATCAAGAAGGTCTCCCTTCATATCAAGGGCCTGCCATAAGACGTGAGATAAATGAGGCGTAATGGGCGCAAGCACCCGAACCAAGATCCCGAGCGCCTCTCGCATCACCGCGATTCGCGTGTCATCAGCGCCGGGTTTAAAACGATCAAGCGCGTTGAAACTTTCCATACAGGCGGCAACCACGGTATTAAATTGCCCGCGATCCATATCACGGCTTATTTTCTGTAAGGCCCCATAAAACACTCGCCGCAGCGCCTGACTTTCGTCATCAAGGTCCGCCGGCACACTTCGATCAACGGACACCTGTTCCAGATTCGAGTGCACTAAAGTCCACAGTCGCCGCAGGAAACGCTGCGATCCGGCGACAGCATCATCATTCCATTCCAGCGCCTGGTCAGGCGGTGCGGCAAACATCGTAAACAAACGAACCGTGTCAGCCCCGTAGCGATCCACCAGAGTTTGGGGGTCCACGCCGTTATTCTTGGACTTGGACATGGTCGTCCAGCCGGTTGCATTCAATGCAACACCATCCGAGAGGCGGCGGGCGCCCAGCGTTTTACCTTTTGTATCTTTCTCGGTCTCGACGTCTTCAGGTTTGACCCAAACACGTCCATGCTCGGTACTATCATGATAGTACGCCTCCGCCAGAACCATGCCCTGACAAAGCAATTTGGTTGCCGGTTCATCGCTGTTCACAAGACCGATGTCCCGCATCAGTTTGTGCCAGAAACGGAAATACATGAGGTGTAACACCGCATGCTCAATGCCGCCGATATAGTGATCAACCGGCAGCCAGTAGTTCGCCCGTTCATCGAGCATACCGTCAGCACCCGGTGTGCAATACCGTGCGTAATACCAACTGGATTCCACAAAAGTATCAAACGTGTCCGTCTCCCGCTCAGCGTCTTTGCCACATTGCGGACAGGTCGTCTTGCGCCATTCAGGGTCAGCCTTGATCGGGGACTGCACCCCCATGAAAGTCACATCCTCGGGCAATAGCACGGGCAAGTCTTTTTCAGGCACCGGCACCGCGCCACACGCATCACAGTAAATCACCGGCACAGGGCAACCCCAATAGCGCTGACGAGAAACGCCCCAGTCTCGAAGGCGATAGTTCACTTTGCGTGTTCCAATGCCT
Organism: Pseudomonadota bacterium; assembly: GCA_018672825.1. Classification (GTDB taxonomy): domain Bacteria; phylum Pseudomonadota; class Gammaproteobacteria; order Arenicellales; family UBA868; genus UBA868. The sequence continues at coordinate 29,098 of JABHUE010000075.1, forward strand.
TTTTCTTCAATAAAATCAGCAATGCGCTCAAACGCATCCTTGAACGCTAAGCCACTAAACGACCCCGAGTTCACCGTCACCGCGTCTTCTTTAGCCGGCCATGATGCCTCGATCACGTCGATCTCGGTGTCGTCCGCGGGCCTAACCACCTGAATAATCGGAAGGGAATAACGCGTCGCAAACGCATGGTCTCGCTCGTCGTGAGCCGGCACCGCCATGATGGCGCCGGTGCCGTAGCCCATCAAAACAAAATTGGCGACCCAAACCGGAATTTTCTCCCCGCTAAGGGGATTGATCGCATCGAGTCCGAGGGAGACGCCTTTTTTCTCAGCGGCCTCAAGATCGATCTCGCTAACGCCGCCACTGGCACACTCTGCAACAAATGCTTTTATTTCGGGATTGTCGGCCGCGGCGGCAACAGCGAGCGGGTGATCCGCGGCCACGGCCATGAAAGTCGCCCCAAAAATAGTATCCGGCCGGGTCGTAAATCCCCTGAGCGGCTCACCGCCATCGGCCAGGGCAAAGTCGACTTCCAGCCCGGTTGATCGTCCAATCCAGTTACGCTGCATCGTTTTGACCGAATCCGGCCAACCCGGCATTTCGTCAAGATCCTTAAGCAGCTCATCGGCATACGCGGTAATCCGGATAAACCATTGCGGGATTTCCCTTTTTTCAACAACAGCGCCCGAGCGCCAGCCTTTCCCATCGATCACTTGTTCATTGGCCAACACCGTCTGATCAACAGGATCCCAATTGACCACGGCATTTTTCCGATACGCGAGTCCTTTTTCGATCAACTGACCAAAAAACCACTGCTCCCAGCGATAGTAATCAGGACGACACGTTGTGACTTCGCGAGTCCAATCGTAAGCAAAACCCATCCGACGCAGTTGCCCGCGCATATGCTCAATGTTTTGGTACGTCCATTCGGCCGGCGGCACTGCACGCTGGATAGCCGCGTTCTCGGCCGGAAGTCCAAAGGCATCCCAGCCCATCGGTTGCAACACATTGCGACCGAGCATCCGCTGATAGCGGCTGATGACATCACCAATGGTGTAATTGCGGACATGCCCCATATGTAACTGCCCGGACGGATATGGCAACATGGAAAGGCAGTAATATTTTTCCCGCGTGGGGTCTTCCTCAACCTCAAAACTTTTCTGCTCATCCCACCAGGCTTGAACAGTCGTTTCCAATTGTTGGGGCGAATAATTGGATTCCATGCGATTTCCAGTCAGGGGCGGTGCTGCTCAACTCATCACAGCGCGGTCACGATATTAAAACGCGAATCTAGTTTTCTTTTTTGGCGTCGGGAGCCGGCCAGTCGGAGAATGGAAAAGGCCGCTCATCTGAATTGAACGTCACATACTGAAGAGCCGAAAACGTGAAGGCATTCAGATCAGCCAAGAAATTCCGAAGCCGGTCTGGATCCTCTCCGGTCACCAATCGTGCGACAAAAATAAAAAGTGCGCCCAAACCGGTGAGCAACAGCACAATCTCAAAGACCACGACAAAATAAATCAGCATAAAAAGAAGTCGGATCCAAACTGATCCGTTACGCACTCGCTCTCGCAGGTCAACACTCATTGGCTTTCTCTATTCAAAAAGGGACGCTTAAGAAGCGGATGGATTTTACACCATCAATGGACACCCTAAACGCCGGCCACGCCCTTGATTAGTCGCAGCCCTGTCGGATAGCAACGATCCGTTACCCTTCAAGGGCGGTCAGATGGGTACTGCAGCGCCAACAAATCTCGAAGGTGGCCGGATTGGATTCGCCACATTGCTCACAATCGATATTCTTTTCTGGTGCGCTCTCGTATTCTTCAATAATCGATCGGGCCAGCGAGAACTGCTGCTCGCGGACAATCCAGACTTCGGGCCAGACTGCGGTAGCCGCGAGTTCACCAAGACCGCCCGCCGCATGCTCATTAAACGTATGGCAATGAATGCCGGCTGCCTCAAGCATCTGTTGCACCAGTCGAGCCTCACTGAGCGTGGATGCGGTATAAACCCGTTGCAAGATGATTGCGCGCGACGCCGCGCATTAGGAATACAGGTGCGTTCGAGACACCGCTAGATTGTTATTACGCTCGCGCGTGAATACAACCTGAAAGAGCTGGAGCGCGCCAGAAAGAAAAGCCGCTTCAGAGCCCGCCAAATAAAGACGCCACGCGCGAGTGAAGTTTTCATCAAACTGTTGGGTCACTTGGTGATGCGAAGCATCAAAACGCGACCGCCAAGCCTTTAGCGTCTTCGCATAATGGAGGCGAAGATTTTCGACATCTAAAACGGAGAAACGATGGGGCTCAAAAATATCCATCATCTCCTCCAGCGTTGGAGGATAGGCGCCTGGAAATATTCGTTTCTCAATCCAGGCATTCATGAGCCGGGGTCGATTTCGGCCAATGGTATGTATCAGTCCACGGCCTTCAGCGGTTAGGCAGCGATCCACGACATCCCCAAGGTCCGGATAGTGATCACAGCCCACATGCTCAAGCATTCCGACCGATACAAACGCGTCATATTCGCCCTTGATGTTGCGGTAATCATCGAGCACATAGTTCACCCGATCATCATAGCCCTCGGATTTGGCACGGTCGGTTGCATAACGAATCTGCTCGGAGGACACATTCCACGACGAAACGATCGCGCCGTAGTGAAGCGCCATATGTCTTGCCAGGCCTCCCCATCCACATCCGGCTTCTGCCACTCTATCTCCGGGGCGCAACTGCAGTTTTCGACAGATATGATCCATCTTGGCCTGTTGCGCCGCTTCGATCTCCATTGCGTCTTCAGGAAAATAAGCACAGGTGTACTGCATCTCCCGATCCAGCCACAGCTTGTAGAAATCATTGCCGATATCATAGTGGTGATGGATATTCTCTCGAGATCCCGCCGGTGTATTGGCGCGCGGCGATCGTTGCTGAAGTCTTTTAACCACCTTAAAGATGCCCTTGGGCTCTGGCATCTGGTAAACCTGAATCAAAAATCCGATTAAATCGCCTTCAACTGTGATCTCGCCACTCGAAAAGGCGTCGCCAAAACCCACATCTCCTTGCCGCAGAAGATTCGCAAGCGCCGAGCGCGAGTGAATATGAACTGTTGCGGTAGAAGAGCCGTGGCTCGGCTCAATCCGAAACCCGTCCCACAGCACAACTGCGTATTGACGGGGATCCATCGCGTGAATCACGCGTGTGAGCAGGTATCTCTCGTAAGCGCGCGAACGGTCAGACCCTTGAAATCCATTGGTCGCACTTCGGGCGTCAGCTTTTTCTTGATCAAAGACGGGGTTAGGAGTCGCCATCAACTTACACGCCAGTCGAACCTATCGCTGGACTAAAATTTTATGAATAACTGAATAATACCGACAGAGAATAAAGAATCAAGAATTCAGCGATGTCCCTACTTTAAGTAGGGTCTTGTACCTGACGCGGCCAGGCTCTTAGAACCGCATGAACCAGGGTCGCCAGCGGTATCGCAAAAAACACGCCTAAAACGCCCCAAACACCGCCAAATATCAGCACAGCGGTAATAATGGCGACCGGGTGCAGATTATTCACTTCAGAGAATAAAAGGGGCACCACAACGTTGCCATCCAAGCCCTGAATGATCAGGTAAACCGATACCAGCACAAAGAACTCCCCGGAAAACCCCCATTGAAACCACGCCACCAGCACGACTGGAATGGTCACCACCGCAGCGCCGACATAGGGAATCAGCACCGAGACGCCAACCAATACAGCCAGCAGCATGCTGTATTGAAGGCCCACCAACGAAAACGCAACCAGACACGCAAACCAGACAATCACAATTTCCCAGAATTTACCGCGCACATAATTCCCGATCTGTCGATCAACCTCAGACCAAACCTGGGTCACCAACTGATGATCGCGCGGTGCAAAGCCGCCAATCCAATCGACCAGACGCTGTTTGTCTTTCATCAAAAAGAAAATCAAAATGGGCATCAAAATAAGATAAATCAAAACGGCAATAAGCCCCAGCACAGACGCGATCGAGACCGACAATAACTGCTGACCCAACGCTGTTACCTCGGTTTGAATCAACTTCATGATCTCACTGATCTGTTCGGTTGAAACAATCTCCGGATAACTCTCAGGTAGTTTTAAAAGTGCCGTTTGTCCCGCGCCTAACATCGAGGGAATCTGCTGCACAAACTGGGTCGTCTGTTGGGAGAGCAGCGGCATTAACCCGAACACGATCAAAGTCACAAACAGCAGAAATGCCAAATAGACAACGACCACCGCAAGGAGTCGGCTAATCCCCAGACGCTGAATGATCTTGACCAGACCCTCAAGCAGATAGGCAATCACAATCGCAGCCAACAACGGCGCCAGCATTTGGCCCATAAAGACAAGCACGGCAAAAAACGCGAGTAAAAAAAGCGTCAAAAAAACAACCTGCGGGTTGTTAAGTTGTGTCTTGAACCAGTTGGTAATCGTGCTCATGAACCGAATTCGACCCTGTCATTAGGTCTTGGGTTGGCCGCTAAAGGGGTCAGTCTAACCCGATACAATCTCAAAATCGTGGGTAATTTCTGCCACTGAATCCAGCATTTTAGACGCCGAGCAGTATTTTTCGGCAGAAAGACTAATCGCTCTGGCCACTCGTTTTTCATCGATCTCGCTGGCCTTGACCACAAAATGCAGGTGAATATGGGTGAATATCTTCGGAATCTCATCGCTGCGTTTGGCGTCGATATCAATCTGGATATCCGAAAACACCTGACGCGATTTTCGCAAAATCAAAACCACGTCAATGATCGTGCAGCCTCCAAGACTCAGCAGCAACATCTCCATCGGCCGGGCGCCGAGATTTTGCCCGCCCACCTCCGGCGAGCGATCCATCAAGACCTGATGACCGCTTTGCGTCACCCCCTCTATCGAATCATCGTCTTTTAATCGGATACTGGCTTGCATGGGCTTTCTCTATTTTGAACTGTCTCAGGCAAACAACTTTGCGAGATGACCGCCCGGGTCCTGCTCACGCATAAAGGCCTCGCCCACCAAAAACGCATGGATGTCGGCCTCGCGCATCCGCGCGACGTCGGCGATCGAATGAATACCGCTCTCTGTGACCAGAAGCGTTCCCCGCGGCACCGCCGTGGCGAGCGTGAGGGTGGTCTCGAGCGAGGTTTCAAACGTGCGAAGATTTCGATTATTGATGCCGATCATTGCAGGTGCGAGCGCGAGCGCCTGATCCAGCTCGTCTCGATCGTGCACTTCCACCAGCACATCCATCGCAAAATCGGCCGCTGCGGATGCGAGCTCGGCCATTTGAACGGGCTCAAGCGCGGCCACAATCAGCAAAATACAATCCGCGCCAATCGAGCGCGATTCAGCAACCTGCCAGGGATCAATCATAAAATCCTTG
>JABHUE010000122.1 GCA_018672825.1 Pseudomonadota bacterium
GAGTTATTTTTAGCTTTTGACCGCTGCTCGTTGACCATGGGAGGGGCACACCATCCGCCTTGGGTACCATTTTGATCAGGGATACGCATGGCTAAGGGCCCTCCCAAGCGTGGAAAGACTGGCACGTCGCACGGGAAGAAATCGAATGTTTAACTTTTGGCATTCGCGTTTGATCCTTCCAATAGCGCTGTGGCTGATACAGTCTATGGGACAGACCACAACGTCGGCTTGTGGGAGCAATTCGTCAAGCCTTCGATCGCCATCCTCCCGACCGCCGTCGTGAAAAAAGAGGCACCCGTTGAGTTTCTCGACGAGATCTCGAAAATGAGGGGCTTGCCGAAAGCGTCCCCCGACATAGAGCACTTTTTTTCCATTGAGGTCGGTTATTGATGACAGGTTTTTGTCTTCATCTGTAAGCTCATCTTGGGTTTCACGCTCGTGCCCACATACGGTGTCGATGCTCGGTGGCTTTTTGCTATTGATCTCGATTTCCGGTTTTTGATGATCTGCCTTAACTTGGAGAATTTCCTGTCGTAACTGGGATTTTTCTCGTCTGAGGTCTCCGACTAATTGGGCTAGCAACTCGTTTTTTTTTCTAATTTTAATCAGGTTATTCTGATCGTCGATGGCGGATTGAGTTTTGCAACAGTTCTGTTGGCGTAATTGGGACTTGAGATTTAACAAGACTTTTTGGAGTTCAGACTCCTTCTGCTCCCATGAGCGAATGAGTTCAGTCCGTTTGACATTAAGATGTTCGATTTCACGTATGAGACGTTGATTCTCTTTACGTAGTCTGGGGAGATCTCTCAAATCCGCGCGACAGGCCATTCCCGAGATATGGGAAAGCATATGAATATCGCCAACCGCCTTACTCCGGGTCTCGGATGGGGTGTTTTTATTCGTAATGAGCACGTAGTAAGAGCCTGTCAAATCACCGCCTTGCAGCGCACTTTCCCAGAGCGTTTCATATTGAGAATAGTGCGTTTCCTTGAATCGAGTAATTGATGTCTTGAATTTTTGTCTAAATAACTTCTCTAACAATCGTCCGGGTCGGGTCCCATCATGCGCAGCATTTACAAAAATATTATGTAGGTGATAGTCGGTGTACTGATCGGGATTATCGATTCGGGATTTATGAGCCAGTCTGCGAATTTCGGGAATTGTTGCGCAGGTTCCGATTAACGCACAAAGATATTTGGATTCAAGTTCCCAGAGGTGAAGAAATGAGTTCTTAGGCTCCGGATTTGTTGGCGGGGCTTTAAAAGGCGTTTTTTTGCTGCCAAAACTCGCGGGATTTTTGACGGAACGTGGGGAGAGCCTTGGCGAGCTCTGATCCGTCGATGCTGGAATTTGATCGGAATCCATTTTTTTTCAGTGCAATATTGGTTGGCATTGCCAATGCAACGCAAGAAGGCGTTCTGCTGTTTTATCCAGTTTGGCGCAGCCTTGTGAGCGAGCGGCCTCTTTGAGCCATGAGAGATGTCGGGCTATTTCGGACGCGAGATAAGGCTCCCTTGAGTCGGAGTAGCGGGACATAAGGTACAAAAGAGCGGAACACAGCATGTCGACTGAGTCATTCGACGTGTTGGCGTTAACTGGAGATGCTTCCATTTTAAAAAGTTTTCCTTTTAGGCTGATTTAGCGCCGTGAGAATGGTGGTTGAGATAACAATTGCGAATAAGAATGATTCGTATTATCATATTTGAAGAAGAGCTTGTCAACCAACCTGATGTTGCGCAATTGCTTAGCGCAAATGAGTAAAGGAAAAATAATGACTTTATTAATTGGAAAAGAGGCGCCTGATTTCACCGCGGATGCCTGTACACCCGATGGACAACTGTTGGAAGGATTTAACCTTCATCAGGAAATCGATCAACGTTACGGGGTTATCTTTTTTTACCCGATGGATTTCACATTTGTGTGCCCAACTGAAATTCTTTCTTTATCCAGTCGGGCCGAAATATTTAAAAAATTAAATTGTTCCGTTGTTGGAATTAGTGTGGATTCAAAATGGACCCACAACGCGTGGCGTAATACACCTCCAAAGATGGGCGGAATAGGCGACATCAGTTTCACATTGATCTCAGACCTTGATCGATCTATCTCCGCGTCTTACGGAGTGCTTGCGGAGGATAGCCGCAGCTATTATCCAAGCGGGGTATCTGTTCGAGCCACTTTTTTGACTGATAAAAACCGAATAGTTCGGCATATGGTTGTGAACGATGAGCCGTTGGGTCGTAACATGAACGAGCTCATCCGAATGATTCAGGCGCTTCAGTTTTTTGAAGAGAATGGACAGGTCTGCCCATCGGGATGGAATACAGGTGACACCGGAATGATTAATACCCCCGCGGGAGTCGCGGAATATTTGTCCACGTCCTCCACAAACACTTAGGGTGAATAAGTGGCAAATACAAAGACCAGTGATGCGCGTGGCGGCAACCCGTGTAGCGTTGCGGAGGTTTGTGAGAGCTGCGGCGGGCAAGTTCGGGCATCGCAGGGGTGTGAGGTTACTTTCGGTTCGGGCGGGTTTCAATGCTTCGGCATGGCCGCAATTCAGGATCAAAAGCCCTGGCAGCGAAAACTATGTTGGGGGTGCATGAATGATGCGGTTACAAGTCTTATCTCAAACTAAAGTGATTGGGAAGAGTGTCTTTAGCTCACTCTCTCTTGACTCCCTAGAAGTTGGTGAAAAATTTAATATTAATGACGCTTCTTTGCGAGCGGTCCTTCGGGCTTTGCTGCATAGCGGGATTTCGGAATCAACAGAATTGATGGTTTTGAGTCGGGATCAGTCAAGTATTTGTGTCAGTGCCTGTAGTGGTCCGCAGTGTGTCCGCCTTCGAAAAGCGCACGCAAAACACGTTTCTGTCCAACTGGTTTCACTTGAAAAGTAGCGAAAATTCGGGTGATTAGGCTCGTAATGGCACTTGTAACTGGCGTGCGGGCATTCGGTACCAAGCCCGGGGTTGGTCGTTCAATTAAAGGATTAAGTTGTCGTGATTGCGCCTGTTAAGGGAATTTTAAAAAGGTCTGTTGGCTAGGTGCAGGTTTTGGCCATCATTTCAAAAAGAAGCCGTCAATGAGCAGGGTAAAGAAAAAACGTATTGCGAACGATTCGCATTCGCGTTATTATCCGTCCCGATAGCGAAACCAAACAGGCCCTGAACCAGGCTCGGTTCCTTTCGAAAAACGGCAGCATTATTAAAGGCGCAAGACCCAAGCCGATACAAACCGAGGGTAGCGGTTCTAAACGTCATGCAAGAGAACAATAGCAGATGAACGATTTCATTAAACAGGGAATTAAAAATCTCATTGCCTCAATAAAGCGCAGGTTTATTCGCGCCTCGGGGAATGTTCAAAAGTTCGTAAAAATTTTTGGGCAGTCCGGGTCAATTTTTGGACTGGTCAAACAGGTTTGGATAGAGACAGATGAGATAAGTTTTAAAAGACAATTAATTGCGGATAGATCACGAAGGACGCGCAATCCTTCCGGGTTCTAGTTACTTACATATTAATAGGCAAATAGGACTCTTAAATCTTTAAGGTCAAGATCCTCGATTCATTTAATTTCACCAACCAGGAGTTTTAGAAAAGATGAAGATAAAAGTTAGACTTCCATTTATTGGCGCAGCAATGGTCTCGGCGTTTGTTGGGCTGACACCACTTTTTGCAAGCGCCGGAGAGGTAAATGTCTATAGTTACCGAAAACCCAAGCTCATTGACCCGATGTTTGAGGTATTTACTGAGCAAACGGGTATCAAAGTGAATTCAGTGTTTGCTAAGAAGGGGATGTTAGAGCGTTTAGAAAGTGAGGGTGCTAATAGTCCCGCAGATCTTGTGTTCACGGTTGATATCGGCAGGCTTTCTGATATTAAAAATGCTGGCTTAACGCAGTCCGTTAACGGCAAACGTTTTGCAGACGATATCCCTGAAAATTTTCGTGATCCCGAGGGTCATTGGTTTGGATTGACAACCAGAGCGCGGATTATTGCGGCGTCAAAAGATCGTGTTAAGCCGGATGAGATTCTAAGTTATGAGGATCTTGCTGACCCGATGTGGAAGGGAAGAATTTGCACGCGATCAGGCAAACATCCTTACATGACCGCCCTCATTGCGAGCATGATTGCTCAGCATGGAGAGCCTGCAGCGAAAGAATGGCTGATGGGTGTAAAGAGTAATCTAGCCCGTAAGCCTCAGGGAAATGACCGAGCACAAGTCAAGGCGATCAGTGAAGGCGTGTGCGACCTGGCGGTGATTAATCACTATTACATGGCGAAGATGCTCAAAGATCCTGAGCAAGTGCCATGGGCTGAATCCGTCAATGTCATCTTCCCAAATCAGGCGGATCGCGGAACACATATGAACGTCAGTGGAATGGCGCTCACCAAACATGCGCCGAATAAAGATGATGCTCTGAAACTTATGGCTTTTCTTGCGAGCGACCAGGGTCAAGAGATGTATGTCCAGAAAAATGGCGAATATCCCGTTAAAGCGGGTATTCCGTGGAGCGACTTACAGAACTCATGGGGACCATTTAAAGAAGACAGCTTGGGACTTTCTGTAATTGCAGATAATCGCGCAGCAGCCGTTCGGTTAGCTGATGAGGTGGGTTACAACGATTAGATGTTGCATCGAACATTCCGTTGTTTGACCGGATCTTTGGGTCTGGTTTAAAAGGGCGCCTCAGGTCGCCCTTTTTGTTTGCCGCGACCTTATTTATGTTTTTATTAAAAAAATGATGGGTTTTGAGGAGCTCCAAGCTGAATATAGCCAAGGCTTTTTGTTGGCTGTAACACTGATGGCTTACAATTAAAAAAATGATCGCGACTAAGACAGACCTTCCGAACGCAATACCGAGCAGACGTGTTGAGTGGTCGGTTTGGACGAGTGGTTGGACGCTTGGTTCTGTTTTACTTGCGTTGTTAGCGCTGATGCCGGTCGCCGCGGTTTTATTTTTTGCACTGGATTCAAGCGGTGATATCTGGACGCATCTGGTTGAGACTGTTCTATTTGGTTATCTTAGTAATACGCTGCTGTTGATGCTAGGCGTTGGCTTTAGTGTGTTGTTAACTGGTGTGTCTACCGCGTGGCTCGTCACCATGTGTCGTTTCCCCGGGAGACGGATGTTTGAGTGGTTACTATTACTGCCGTTGGCAATACCCGCTTATGTGATTGCCTATGCTTACACGGATTTTTTGGAGTACGCGGGGCCTGTGCAAGGCGCATTGCGGATGGTTTTTGGCTGGCAGAGTGCTCAAGATTATTATTTCCCTGAAATTCGTTCTTTAGAGGGGGCGATTATTTTTATGGGGCTAGTGCTATATCCCTATGTTTACTTATTGGCGCGAGCGGCTTTTTTGGAACAGTCGGTGAATGTACTTGAGGTAAGTCGTGTGCTGGGCCGAGGACCGTGGCGCACATTTATCTCCGTATCTCTGCCCGCAGCGCGACCTGCCATCGTGGTAGGGGTTTCATTAGCGTTAATGGAAACGTTAAATGATTACGGCACAGTCGATTTTTTTGCGGTCTATACCATGACAGCCGGACTGGTTGATGTGTGGCTCGGCATGGGCAGTCTTGCAGGTGGGGCGCAGATTGCAACCACCATGTTGATATTTGTTATTGTGTTAATCAGTTTGGAGAGAATGAGTCGACGACATCAAAAAGTCTTTCAGCAGTCTAGCAGTCGATTTCGGCAACTGCCGACTTATCCTTTAAAAGGATATCGAGCTGGATTTGCGATGAGCGTCTGCGGCTTACCCGTCTTAGCCGGTTTCGTTATTCCCGTTTTAGTGCTCAGCCGGTTAGCGTTCGTCTATTTCGATGAGTCATGGACACCGGCTTTTAAAACCTATGCCCTGAATAGCCTGATGCTATCGTTTGTAGCCGCTTTATTCGCGTTGACTGTGGCGCTTTTTATTGCCTATAGTCGTCGACTTCATGAGGGACGTTTACTCGCGCTCGCGACTCGAGTGGCATCGTTGGGATACGCTGTTCCGGGAGCCGTGCTCGCGGTTGGCATACTGGTCCCGTTTGCTGCGTTCGATAATGCTGTTGATGCATTTTTGAGAGAGACCGTTGGTATTTCTTCGGGTTTGCTTTTGAGTGGAACAATTTTCGCGGTCTTGTTTGCTTATGTTGTGCGTTTTCTCGCAGTGGCGCTTGGGCAGGTTGAGTCAAGTCTTGAAAAAATATCGCCATCACTTGATATGGCAGCCCGAACTTTAGGTTATCGTGCAGGGCCGACTCTGGTGCGCTACCATCTGCCACTTATTAAAGGGGGAATGCTTACAGCGGTAATGATCGTGTTTGTAGACTGCATGAAAGAGTTACCGGCGACTCTTCTTCTGCGACCCTTTAATTTTGAGACATTGGCAACGCATGTGTATCAGTTTGCATCCGATGAGATGTTGGGTGAAGCTGCGCTGGGTTCGCTTACAATCGTGGCAGTTGGTTTGTTACCGGTCCTGTTGCTGAGCAGGATGATTTCCAGTTCCAGAGAGAACATAGCGAGTTCGCAGAGACGAAATTCTTGAAACCGTATTCCCCTAACTCACCGCGTCAGAGTCTTCTGCGGTCCGAAGTTGAACCTCTTTTGGAAGTCCGAGGAATCAGCTGTAATTATGATCTTGAGCGAGCCGTATTTGATTTAAGTCTCACAGTGCATCGTGGTGAACAAGTTTGCCTTCTTGGCCCTAGCGGCTGCGGAAAAACGACGGTGCTTAGGGCGATCGCGGGCTTTCATCCCATTTTAACGGGTAGCATCCTGATTAATGATCAGCAGGTATCGGCTGTTAACAATATGGTTCCACCGGAGGCGCGGCGCGTGGGTATGGTCTTTCAGGACCATGCGCTTTTCCCTCATTTGACGGTGCGCGAGAACATAGCGGCTGGGTTGGCTCAACTTTCTGCGGGTCTTCGGGGAGAGTCGGTGGGCGAAATGCTTGAACGTATGGGCTTGAGCCATCATGCGGATCGCTATCCCCACGAGCTTTCGGGTGGTCAGCAGCAGCGCGTTGCGCTTGCTCGCGCACTTGCGCCAAAACCTTTGTTGCTACTTATGGATGAGCCATTTTCTAGCCTTGATCAGGAGTTGCGCGAGCACATGGGTCAAGAGGTATCGGACATGTTGAAAGAAAGCGGAACGACTTGTGTAATGGTGACTCACGATCAAAACGATGCCTTTGCGTTGGGGGATAAAGTCGGTGTCATGTCAGAGGGCGCTATTGTTCAGTGGGATACACCGTACAACCTTTATCATCAGCCGCAGACACATTTTGTCGCTGACTTTATTGGCAATGGTGTTTTTATCAATGGTCAGTGTGAGGATAAGAAGCAGGTCAACACATCGCTCGGCATGCTTCAAAGTGATATAGCGCTTGATTGGAGTAATGACGCTGATATCGAGGTTTTATTGCGACCTGATGATGTCGTCTATGATCCGGATGGGTCAATAATTGCAAAAGTGACACGGCGTGCGTTTAAAGGCGCACAGATTATGTATACCTTGCGAACGCTCGATGGAGTCAAATTACTCGCGTTATTTCCGAGTCACGCAAATTTTGGTATTGGTGATGAGGTGCGCGTTCGACTGGATGTTGATCATCTGGTTGTCTTTGAGCAAAACTCGACCGTTGATTAGCGAATGCTTTAGGCGTGATTTCGCCGGAAATTGATACATTGCTAAAGATCCCGAAAGTTCCTGTTTAAGTCGTCGCAGACGATTACCGGTCAAAGTTCCGAGCTAAATCAACGCTTTTTAGTAGCTGTTATTGTTTTGAGTGTCATTTCCGGGTTTAGAAGTTGTTCAGATCTAAGTTGCCGTGGTTAAATGATGCTTGAAAGGGAGCTGCGTGCGCCCAAAACTGGCGGGAAGGCGGCATTAAATAAAAACCAAAGCCTTCCGTTAATCATCAGGAGGAGTTCTTAATGAAAATTTCAAATGCCATAAAACTGGCGTTACCCCTAGCGATTGCAGGTGCTTTTGTTTCAGTGAGCGCGGAGGAACGTGTTCTGAATGTTACAAATTGGGCCGAGTACATGGCCGAAGATACGATCTCAAATTTTGAGGAAGAGACGGGAATCAAGGTCACCTTTGATCCTTATGATTCAGTAGAGACCATTGACTCCAAGTTACTGGCTGGAAGTACCGGCTACGATGTTGTCAGTCACTCAGGAAGCGCGATTGCTCGATTGATTCCAGCCGGCATTCTCCAGTCTTTGGATAAGTCCCAACTGCCCAACATGAGCCATATGCGTGGCGATGTGATGAATCAGCTCTCCAGTAATTGGGATCCGGATAATAACTATGTGGTGCCCTTTATGTGGGGAACCCATGGCGTAACCTACAACGAAGAGTTGGTGAAGAGCGTGTATCCCGATGCGCCGATTGGCTCGATGGATATGATTTTTGATCCGGTTCATATGGAGAAGCTCGCCGCGTGTGGCGTGGCATTCCTTGATTCGCCAACCGATGTAATTCCGATGGCTCTGGCCTACCTTGGTTTGGATCCGAGCTCTACTGATCGGGCTGACTATAAAAAAGCCGAAGAAATGCTGCTCAAGGTTCGTCCATACATCAAAACGTTTGATAATTACGCCTATCAGAAAATGCCTGAGCGTGAGTTTTGTGTTGCTGTTACTTGGGGCCCAGACGGACTGTTGGCGGTATCAGGCGCTGAAGAGGCGGATACGGGGGTGGAGTTGAAATTCTTCTCTCCGCCGGGCAAGGGCAAGGCAAACATTTGGGTTGATGGCTGGGTCATCCCAGCAGATGCTGAAAACGTTGAAGAGGCTCATTTGTTTCTGGATTACATGATGCGTCCACAAGTGGGCGCTAACGACAGTAATTGGACTTGGTACGCTACCGCAAACCAGACGGCACTAGATGAAGGCTTGATTGACGAGGCCGTCACGTCCAGTATCGCGGCTTTTCCGCCGGCAGAATTAGTGGCTGAAATGTACCCGCTATCGGTTGTGCCACCCAAGATTGAGCGTGCGCGTACCCGCGCCTGGACTAACTTTAAGTCCGGAAACTGATACGTTGTCAGAGAGCTTCCCCTTGTTGCCGGGGAGCTCTCTGACAGGTTTCATTCGCATTCGTCAGGTCCTGTTTTAAGACATGTCCACGCAGGAGCGCGACGCTTTCCTCGATCGACCTTGGAAAGACTCCACGGCTGAACCGTTTATAAGGATTGAAGGCGTTACAAAACGCTTTGGCGCATTCACTGCGGTAGAAGCGGTCTCGCTAGATATCTATAAGGGCGAATTGTTCTCTTTGCTCGGGGGTTCTGGCTGCGGAAAGACCACTCTACTCAGAATGCTCGCGGGCTTTGAGGAGCCCACAGCGGGCCATATTTATATCGATGGTGTCGATATGGTCGATGTCCCGGCATATGCGCGTCCAGTCAATATGATGTTTCAGTCTTATGCGTTATTTCCTCATATGTCAGTTGAGGATAACGTCGCCTATGGACTGAAACGTGATGGCGTCCCAAAAGCAGAGACCAGCCAGCGGGTTGCTGACATGCTCAGTATGGTCGAGCTTCTAGAGCTTCAGAAACGCAAACCTCACCAACTCTCCGGAGGTCAGCGCCAGCGAGTTGCGCTTGCTCGCGCTTTAGTAAAGCGGCCAAAACTTCTTCTCCTTGATGAGCCGCTAGCGGCTTTGGATAAACGTTTGCGCGAGCAAACTCAGTTCGAGCTTATGAACATTCAGGATCAACTGGGCGTTACTTTTATTGTTGTGACCCACGATCAAGAAGAAGCCATGACGTTGTCAACGCGAATCGCAGTAATGGATCATGGTCAGATTATTCAGGTCGGCGAACCATCAGAAGTGTACGAACGGCCACAAACGAAGGATATCGCCAACTTTATTGGGACGATCAATATGTTTGATGGTGAGGTAATGTCGTCGAACGATTCATTTTTGCTTCGATGCCCAAAAATTTCAAAACCCCTCAAACTACCGTCCCAGACCGAGCTCAATATCGGTCAGCAAGTGACACTGGCGATACGACCTGAAAAAATCAAGATGACACTTGAGGATCCTCATGATCCTTCGCGGATTACTTTAAGAGGTGAGGTGCTTGAATTTGCCTATATGGGAAATATCTCGATCTACCGGGTAAAGATTGAAGGGGAAGTGGTCCTTCAGATCACTATCCCGAATCTGGATCGTATGGCAGAGCGAAAAATTGAGTGGGATGACCAAGTGTTCATCAGCTGGCATCCAGACAATAGTTTAGTGCTCCGCGACTAACCATCAGAAGTATCATGATCAAACCGACCGATTCGGCTCTGACTGCCAGCAGACTGAACGAATCGACAAAGATGATATTTCATCGTCGATGGGTTCGCGTTGTTGACAACTTTTTTCAAAGCCGGTGGAAAGGCCTTAGTGTTGCAATTCCTTATGTTTGGCTGGTTATCTTCTTTCTGATCCCGTTTTTCATTGTTCTCAAGATCAGTTTCGCAGAATCCCTGATTGCGAGCCCGCCGTTTTCGTCCTTGTTCGAGTGGAGTGAGGACGCCGCTCTAAAGATGACGCTGATCTTCGATAATTTTGCTTATCTTTGGGAGGACGATCTTTATGTGAAGACCTACCTGAATTCGGTCAAGATTTCGACGATCTCCACCATTTTATGTCTGCTGATTGGTTACCCGATGGCGTACGCAATTGTGCGCGCGTCAGGGACAATGAAATACTTATTACTGTTGATGGTTATCTTGCCGTTTTGGACTTCTTTTCTGTTGCGCGTGTACGCGTGGATGGGAATTTTGGCCGATCAAGGTACTTTGAACAGTTTCCTCATTTGGGCGGGCGTCATTGACCAGCCGATCAGGATGATGTATTCCGAATTCGCAGTTTATATTGGCATTGTCTACTCGTACTTACCGTTCATGATCTTGCCACTCTATGCGAATTTAGAAAAATTAGACCTTACGCTTCATGAGGCCGCGTCGGACCTTGGCGCTCATCCCATCACTGTTTTTTTTACAGTAACGTTGCCGTTGACCATTCCCGGCATCATTGCCGGTGGGTTACTGGTTTTTATTCCTGCCACCGGGGAATTTGTGATCCCTGACCTCCTTGGGGGCGGTAACGTTCTGATGATTGGTCGCGTCCTTTATGACGAGTTTAATTCCAATCATGACTGGCCTGTAGCAGCTGCTGTTGCGATTGCGCTCTTAATTCTTCTGGTCATTCCCATGATGCTTTATCAGCATGCCCAGTCGAGACAAATCAATAACTGATATGCCAAAAAAGCGCTCAACATTCTTATTGTCTGTTCTGTGTTTTGGAATGGCTTTTTTGTATATCCCCATGTTTTTGTTGATTGTCTATTCGTTTAATTACTCTAAAATTGTTTCAGTTTGGGGCGGTCTGTCGACGCGATGGTATATATCGCTATTTGAGAGTGAAGAAATCTGGTCCGCCTTAATGCTCAGTCTTAAGATTGCAATCGTGAATGCAACTTTCGCGACGCTGTTTGGGACGTTAGCGGGGCTCGCGTTGGCACGATTTCGCCATTTTCGGGGACGCACTTTGTTCACGGGCATGATCTCGGCCCCGTTAGTGATGCCGGAAGTGATTACCGGTTTATCGCTTCTTTTGTTGTTTATCACGCTCGGTGATCTGATCGGATGGCCGGAAAAACGCGGCATCACGACGATAACCATAGCGCACATCACATTTTCATTGGCCTATGTCGCAGTGATCATTGAGTCCCGTTTGTCAGGGATAGGCGAGACACTGGAAGAAGCCGCCTTGGATTTAGGCGCCAAGCCCTTACGGGTTATGATGGATATCACGTTGCCGCTGCTTGCGCCCGGTATGCTCGCAGGATGGTTGCTAGCGTTCACGCTTTCTCTTGATGATCTTGTTATTGCCAGTTTTGTTTCGGGTCCGGGCTCAAGCACATTACCGATGTTAATTTATTCGAGAGTCAAACTTGGGCTGAAGCCGGATATTAATGCACTGGCCACGATGATAATTCTAGCGGTAGCAATGGGCGTTCTCATTGCAGGCTGGATCTTGATTCGGCAACAAAAGCAGCGTGAGCGTGACGCACAGTTGGCCGGGGCGAAGTAACGGTAGACTGGTGAACTCAATAATTAACTAAACACAAAATCAGAGAAGCTGTTCAAGACTCAAAAATGTCCAGCGCCTTAATCTCTTGGTTGAGTCTGCATCCGATGGTTTATGTTTTGAACGTCTCCGCTTTTGGGTTCATTTGCGAGCTGAGCAACAGGCAGTTCAGACTGGATTCGTTTGTGAAAACGTCGAACATTTTCCTCCTTTGATGAGAGCTTTGGTTTAGGGAAGGCGCTTGAATTCATACCCAGCTGCATCCATCGCATAAAAGAGGCGTCCTCTTTTTCAGTCAATTTATTGATTCGGGCACTGAGGTAGCGAGCTACTTTCACTTCTCTTCGGTCGTCGGGTACGCCATAACTGGCACCAAGGTACCAGGTCGAATCGACAGTGTTGGGTAGCGTCATGTAGAACTCAATCGACTCAGGATACAGGCCGATCACCATGCTTGGAAAGATGTTGAAATAAAGCCACGCGCGCTGGTTGTGTTCAGGTAGATGGTCGAATTGAGGTAGTAATTTTTGATACTGCCGCACGCTCCAGATTCGACCTGGATTGTCATTGATTTGACCCTGGGCGACCAGAACGCCCCCCATCTCCGAGTCCTCATAGGTTTTGCCATACAACTGCTGAAGTGCTGGATGCCCTGTGGGCACATGATAGCCCTCGTTATCAATATCGTGGATTATTTTCCAGTTGTATGGACGCGTTTCTTGATAGCGAGACCCAGCGATCGGTTCGATTTTTTCTAATTGATAAGGGGTCACCAGTTCTTTTATCGGCTCAAGACTGTCAGCAACGGAGTCGCCAGTGCCGCCAAACCGGATAAATAAAAAACCCATCCATATTTCGAGATCAAGCGGTACCAGTCCGTTCTGGCTTATGTCAAGGTTTTCGAATGTCTGTGCAGCGGGAACACTTAATAACTCGCCGTCCAAGCAATAAGTCCACCCGTGAAACGGACAGCTTAGTGTGCGTCCACAGGTGCCTCGCTCGCTATCTACTAACTTTGCGCCACGATGGCGACAAACATTATGAAACGCACGAATCTTGCCGTCTTGATTGCGAATAATAAGCGCCCGCTCGCCGACGGCGTCGAATGTGAGGTAGTTTTGGGGGTGCGGAATATCGCTGATGTGTCCGGCTAGCAGCCAATGTGTCTTGAATAGATGGTTTTGCTCGAGTTCCAAAAATTCTGTGCTGTAGTACGTCCAAGGCGCAAGTAAATCGCTCTGAGCATTATTCTGTGTATTCGTGGCGGAGTCGACAGGGTTTGGTGATCTGTCAGTATTACTGGCTTTGCCACAGCCGTCGTTAGTTTTAGATTCAGGAAAAACAGACGCGATAAAACTCTCGCAAAGATCGATTGCGGCACTGGAATCAAAATCATCCGGCTGAAAAAGCGCTTCTTCCCAATAACCATTGAGAAGACCCTCAAGCGCTCTCGCGATTGCAATCGGGTTTAGATCGGCTCGTGCATTTTTCTCAGTTAAGACTTTTACGGTTCCTTCCAGTGACTCCATAAACGCGGTATCTTTATCTTCGCAGATCAACATGTATTCAGTGCGCGCGCGACTTTCGCTGGTAAACGCATACCAGACTGCGATTTTTTCGGCGGTAAATATTTGTGGGTCAAAGCGGGCCCGGATTACATTCGATAAGATTTTTCGCGGAGTTCCAGTTAAGCTAAATGCACGACCTATTACCCGCTCATATTCAGCGCTTAGGCTCTGAAGCGTCTCCAGTAGCAGTTGCTTTTTGCTGGAAAAATAAAAGTTCGCAATTCCAGTTGATAGGTCGGCGGTTTGAGTGACTCGTGAGATCGTTGTGTTGGATAGACCGTATGTACTGATGCAGTGGATAGTGGCTTCAATTAACTGCTGTTTTCGGTAATCTTTTGGGTGTTGAGCGCCCGGGCCTGGTTGAGAGTGATCCATGTTGTGTCTTTAGAAAGAAAGAGATTGTTCAGATATTTGAACATATTTATAATACATTGAATACCTATTCGGTAAATTAATTGTGACTAAAACCAGTAATTACCCCCTTATTATTATCGGCGCGGGCGCGGCAGGCCTTGCGGCATCCGAGATGGCTACGCGACGAGGAGTTAAGCATCGTGTGCTCGAAGCCTCTCATCGAACCGGCGGGCGAGGACTAACAGAAATGCTGGCCGATCAATATCCTGTTGATCTGGGGTGTCACTGGCTCCACTCTGGAAGCATCAATCCATACACGCAATGGGCGACGAAATTGGGCTTCGACTATCCCATTTCGAAATGGGAATTCAGCATGTTTATCGATGGGGCATGGTATTCCGATACAGACGCTGCTGCACCGTTTCGGTACATTGATGAGATAAATTGGCGGATGGAAGCAACTCGCAAGAAGGGCGGTGCGTGCTCCCAGTGGGACCTTGCAGACTCTGATCATCAATGGAATCAATTCTTCCAGTATTGGGTCAGCTTGATGTCGTCTGTTGATGCCGATCAAGTATCGATCTTGGACATTTGCGAGTATCGAGATACTCATGAGGATTGGCCTGTAATGAAGGGCTATGGCGCTTTGATTGCGCAGCAGGGTGTAGATTGTCCGGTTGATCTTAATTGTGTGGTAACGAAAATTAACTGGGGCGATCTTCCGATATCGATCGAAACTTCCCAAGGCGTTGTTACTGCTGATCGGTTGGTGATCACGACATCGACTGGCGTTCTCAATGCGGGTGATATTGAATTCAATCCCAAATTACCCAGTTGGAAGATGGATGCGATCAATGCGCTTCCTTTGGGTAATTCAAATTATACTTTTTGCACATTTGAACCTGACGCGATTGATCCTGATGCGCCAGATCACATTCTCTGGCAGCGAGATGATCAAACTTTTTGGGTGCGTCTACGTGAATTTGGTTATCCCTACGCTTTCACATCAACTGGCGGACGGTTTGCGTGGTGGCTTGAAAAACAGGGACAGGATGCCAGTATTGAGCTTTTCAGTGATGTGATGGTCGACATATTTGGGAGTCGGGTTCGTGACAAGTTAAGTAATTTTAAGGTGAGTGCCTGGGGGATGGACCCATGGATTCGAGGCGCCTATTCAGCAACGCAACCTGGAAAGATAGGTATGCGGACAGAACTGGCGCGCAGCATTGATAACCGGCTTTTTTTCGCAGGTGAGGCGACATCGCCCGATTCTTTCAGTACGGCTCATGGCGCCTATCAATCAGGGCATCGGGCCATCAATCAGGTGTGCGATTCCCTTTCCTAAACGTTGTCATCACGAATGGCACGAGATTACCGTCGTTTGGCGGCGATTATCGATCTCAATCGTGCGGCGTTAGGTAATCGTCGAGAACAGACGCATATTGCTCGCTTTCTTTGATTTCAATTTTGGCGACAGACCGATGGTGGACTTCGTCTGGCCCATCCGCAAATCGCAGCGCACGACCCCAGGTCCAATGATCGGCAAGTGGTGTATCGGGGCTGACGCCCATTGCGCCAAACGCTTGAATTGCGCGGTCAAGCACTGTGGTGTGTAAAACAGGTATCAGCGCCTTAATCATTGAGATTTCCTTCCGGGCTGCTTTGGCGCCTCTCTCATCAATCAGCCAGGCCGTTTTGAGGACCAACAAACGGGCTTGTTCGATTTCAATTCTTGATCTGGAAATCCACTCCGAAACGGTGCCATGCTCATGAAGATGTTTCCCAAAGGTTTCTCTTTCTTGACTGCGGCGTGTCATTAATTCAAGGGCGAGTTCGGCGGCTCCAATTGAACGCATGCAGTGATGAATGCGCCCGGGCCCCAATCTGGCCTGTGCAAGCGCAAATCCAGATCCTTCTTCACCCAGTAGATTGGAAATGGGCACTTTTACGCGATCAAAATCAATCTCGCAGTGACCTTCCGGGTGGTGATGATTCATTACAGTTAAATTTCTAATGACTGTGACGCCGGCAGAATCTATGGGTACCAGAACCATGCTTTGCTGATGATAAGTATCTGCCTCGGGATTGGTCTTTCCCATGACGATCAGGAGGCGGCAGTCGGGGTGGGCCGCGTTGGTAATCCACCACTTTCTTCCCGAAATAATGTAATGATCGCCTTCGCGGGTAATGCGGGTTTGAATATTAGATGCGTCGGATGAGGCCGTCTTAGGCTCGGTCATCGCAAATGCAGAACGAATTTCGCCGTTGAGTAGGGGTGCTAACCATTGTTCATACTGCGCGGGTGACGAGAACATATGGAGAAGTTCCATATTGCCTGTATCGGGAGCGTTACAGTTGAACACCTCAGAGGCCCAGCTGACACGACCCATGATTTCAGCTAAGGGGGCGTATTCCAGATTAGTCAGCGGTGTGCCGGGCTCTTCTGTTTTTAGGGCAGGAAGAAAC
This sequence comes from Pseudomonadota bacterium, assembly GCA_018672825.1. Taxonomy (GTDB): domain Bacteria; phylum Pseudomonadota; class Gammaproteobacteria; order Arenicellales; family UBA868; genus UBA868. The sequence continues at coordinate 16,486 of JABHUE010000122.1, forward strand.
AGATTCCACAAGCCTTGCTGTCTTGCAAGACTTTTGAGCTCTTCCATAAATGAGACGGGAAACTGCGCCATCTCTACCTCTTTTTTCCACTCTTTAATGCGAGGTACAATTTGCGCGTCCATGAACGCCTGCACCTGAGTGCGTAATCCTTCTACTTTTGCTGAGTAAGCGAAATCCATATTTGTGCTTTCTTAGTCAGAGAGGCTCATCATGCTATCAGGTCTACTGCTCACGATCCAATTTCAGCGTGCGACCGTCATTAATTTTCTTGCATGAATCGTGAATAACGTAGATCAGGGTTTCAGAATAATCTTTCCATGGACCTGGCGTTGCTCGATCAGCTTAAGCGCCCGAACGGCATCATCAAGACGCATTTCGGCATGAATATGGGGAGTCAGGAGGCCATTGGCCACCATTTCAAAGATCTGCCGATGATTCTTGTAAGCAAGATGAGGTTCCTTCGCACAAAAGCTTCCCCAGAAGACCCCTACGGCACTGTAACCCTTCACTAAAGGTAGATTAAGCGCGAGTGTTGGCACCTCTCCAGCTGCGAATCCAACAATAAGCCAGCGGCCATTCCAGGCGATTGAGCGGCTCAACGTTTTAGCGTGATTGCCACCTACAGGGTCAAAAATCACATCCGCACCCGCGCCTCCGGTGAGCGATTGAAGCGCATTTCGCAGTTCTTCTTTCGACAAATCAATGCAAACATCTGCCCCGTGTTGCTTCGCGGTCAGGATTTTTTCAGAATTTGAACAGGCCGCAATGACGTGCGCCCCAAGTGCTCGCCCTAATTGGACAGCAGCCAGTCCCGTGCCGCCGGCTGCGCCCATGATCAGCAGGGATTCGCCTGCCCTGAGTGATGCGCGCTGAACGAGTGCATGATACGCGGTTCCATAGGCGCAGAGCATCGCACCGGCATGATTCACATCCACTGATGCGGGCACGCGGTACGCATGGCTGGCAGGTACCGATACATATTCAGCATAGGTGCCAAAATCTGGACTCATCGCGGCCACACGTTGACCAATTTCTAAGTGATTAACACCTTCGCCTACGGCCTCTACCATGCCTGCGCATTCAAGACCCGGGATGAAAGGCACATCTGGTTTAGCCTGGTAGAGGCCTTTCACTAAAAGTGCATCAGGAAAATTGACCCCGATGGATTCAACTTGTATTCGTATTTGTCCGGGCGCCATTGCAGGTATTTGAACCTGCTGAACAGCGAGATCCGTTAGCGCGCCATATTTAGTGCAAACAATTGCTTTCATCTCCATTAGATAGCCTTAATTACGTCCACACCCTGCTGGGCCAGTCTGGGCGCTAGCGCGCCTACCTGTAATGCCTTTTCGCTCGATGCGTTTCCGTCAATCGCGCGTTTGAGTACCCCTTGGCAAATGGCGGCGAGGCGAAAGAAGCTGAATGCAAGGTAGAACGACCAGTCGTCAATCGGGCCAATCTGTCTTAAGCTACAGTAAGAGCTGAGCATTTCGTCCTCAGACGGAATACCAAGGGTTGATCGCTGAATATTCTGAAGACCGCTAATCTGTTCTCCACTTGGCATCCTTAGGCACATACAAAAGTAGGCAAGATCTGCTAATGGATGCCCCAACGTTGAAAGCTCCCAATCGATTATTGCTTCAATGCATGGCTTATTTGTTGAAATAATAAGATTGTCCAAGCGAAAATCTCCATGAATGATGGCGCTTTGACCATCATCTGCCGGCATATGCCGAGTCAACCAGTGAATTAATGTTTCCATTTCTGCGATTTTTTGAGTTTCGCTTGCTCGGTACTGAGTTGTCCAACGATTGAACTGTCGCTCGAAATAGTTACCCATGCGGCCAAAGCCTTCAAGGCCAACCGAACTTGGATCTACCGAATGCAGAGCAGCAAGTGTTCGAATTTTGTTCGTATAGAGTATGGATCGATCGGAAGCGCTGAGTCGAGGCAGGGCAGGGTCCCAAAATATTCGACCTTCCTCATAACTCATCACAAAAAATATTGATCCAGCGACACCCTCGTTTTCGCATAGGCATAACATTCGGGGGACCGGCACATCCGTATCCTTTAATGCTTTCATGACTTTGTACTCGCGCTCCACTGCGTGAGCCGACTTTAGAAGATCTCCTGCGGGCTTGCTCCGAAGCACATAACGAGCGCGATCTGTTGAGAGTAGATAGGTTGGATTGGACTGACCGTTTGAAAATTTCTCAATCTTGTTGATGTGATCAATTTCAGGAGCTGCGACAGCAAGATATTTATGAATTGACTCAAGGTGAACATTGGGGTTATTCATTTTTCCTCTAGCATGTCCTCTTCAAGGGTTGCGATACTCTCTTGTTCTTCTTTTTCTTGTTGCGCCCACAGTCTTGAATACAAACCACGTTGCTCAAGCAGTTCAATGTGATTTCCTCGCTCTGTAATTTGCCCATCATCCAAAACCAAGATCTCATCGGAATCGATGATGGTTGAGAGTCGATGAGCAATGACCAGGGTGGTTTTGCCCCTAGAGAGTTTTGAGAAGTTATTTTGAATTTGTTTCTCGGTTGCGCTGTCAAGTGAAGAGGTTGCCTCATCAAAGAAAAATATCTCAGGATTTCGTAATAATGCCCGAGCAATTGCAACGCGCTGTTTCTCGCCGCCGGAAAGTTTAAGTCCTCTTTCGCCAACACGGGTTTCGAAACCTTTCGGGAGTTTTTCAATAAATTGATCGAGTTCCGCAGACTGAGCAGCTGCCTGAATTTGATTTTCAACTGCTTTTGGATTGCCATACGCGATGTTGTAGTGAAGCGTGTCGTTAAATAGGACGGTGTCTTGAGGGACAACGGCAATTGCTTCGCGAAGCGAGTACTGTGTCACGAGACGAATATCTTCGTTATCGATAAAAATGTTACCCGACAGGGGATCGTAAAAACGCAGTAATAATCTACAGATAGTCGATTTTCCTGAGCCGGTTGGGCCAACGATGGCGGTTGTCGTTCCGCGAGCCACAATAAAGTTTATATTTTTAAGAATGACGCGTTCGACCTCATAGCCAAAGACGACATTACTAAACTTAATTTCTCCTCCGCGGCGCGGCAGCGGAAATGCGTTTGGTGCGTCCGTGATTTCCGATTTTTCGTCAATCAATGAAAAAAGATTCTCCATGTCGACAAGCGCCTGACGAATTTCGCGATATACCGTTCCGAGCATGTTTAATGGAATCGCGAGCTGCATTAAGTAAGTATTCACGACCACGAAGTCGCCGACCGTCATGTTGCCGTCTCGAATATCAAAGGCCGCAAGAATCAGCATTCCTGTAACGCCGACAGTGACAACTGCTGCTTGGGCGACGTTCAGCAGCGATAGGCTTTCTCGGGTTTTGATAGCAGCGATTTCATATTGGGCCAGCGCTTTATCAAGCCGGGCGATCTCGTGCCGCTCATTGTTGAAATATCGGACCGTTTCAAAGTTCAGGAGCGAGTCGACGGTTCGGGTTCCAATGGTATTTTCTGCCTCGTTCATTTGACGGCGGATGCGATTTCGCCAGGTGGTGATGGCAAAGGTTAGCCAAACATATGCAGCAATAGTGATGATGGTTATCGCAGTGTAAGCAAAGCCAAACAGCACCCAAAGGATGACGGCGACAAGGAGAACTTCAATTAATGTCGGCGCAATATTAAACGCGACAAAAGACAGTAGAAACTGAACGCTGTTTGTGCCCCGATCGATAAAGCGATTAAGTGCGCCTGTTTTTCGGGAAAGATGGAACTGGATGGAAAGGGAATGCAGATGATCAAAAATCTGGCGGGCGAGCGTCCTTACTGCATTTTGGGCCACTCGCGCAAACAACGCGTCTCGCACTTGATTCAAGACTAATGTCGTCAGCCGAAATAGACCGTAGGCCAGAATGACGGCGAGTGGGATGCCAAGCCATAATCCGCGTGTGTCGGCGAGATTATCCAGTTGATCGACGGCATCCCCTAAAAGCAGTGGCACAAATACGTTTGTTGCCTTAGCGGCCACAAGGCAGATGACGGCGACCAGTACGCGTAGCCGGAGATCCTGTCGATCCCGAGGCCAGAGATACGGTAGTAGGGTGATTAGCGTTCTGGCGGAGTTTGAGTGTTGAGTTGGCTTCATTAAATTTTATTCAGGAGATCAGACCGAGACTTGTTTCGCATTTATCAGATTGGAGTGTTTAAATTTGACAAGCAAGAGGAGGCTCTTCCATCAGGGCTGCTTGCTCCCGAAGGTCAAGAATGTGCTGCTCCCAGGAACGCTGGGTATCAAACCAAGGAAACGCTCGTGGAAACGCAGGATCGTTCCATCGTCGACCGATCCAGGCAAAGTAGTGAATGAGTCTAAGGGTGCGCAAGGCTTCAACGAGGTGCAATTCGGCCGCATCAAATTCATTAAATCCGGTGTAGCCCTCGAGCAGAATATTGAGGTCGTATTCTTGTGCCTCACGACTCCCTGATAAAAACATCCATAAATCTTGAACCGCCGGAGCCATGCGCGAGTCATCCAAATCAACCAGATGCGCCCCAGTGTCTGTCCACAATATATTGCCGCGGTGGCAGTCGCCGTGAACTCGAATCGGCTGCATACCGGGACAACGATCGAAACACCATTGGATTCTGATCAAAAGATCATCGGCAAGGCTTTTGTACGCCAATTCCAATTCAAGGGGAATGAAATTATTCTCAAGAAGAAATTCAGTGCAGTTTGATCCGAATGTCGTCGCATCAAGTGTGGGGCGATGCTGATATGCGGATTGTTGGCCGATCGCATGCATGCGACCGATAAAACGTCCGAGTTGACGCAATTGATCATGAGATTCGAAGTCGGGTGGTCGACCGCCTTGTTGCTCGAAAAGGGAAAATCGGAACCCTTCAAAATGACGTAATGTCTGACCCTGTGCATCAATGATTGGGGGCACAAGAGAAATTTCCTGACTCGCGAGCTGAAGTGAATATTCATGTTCCTCAAGGATTGCGGCATCACTCCATCGTTCAGGGCGATAAAATTTCGCGATGATTGATTGTCCGGTTTCCAAGCCGATCTGAAAAACTCGATTTTCAAAACTGTTCATTTCGAGCATGCGACCATCGGTTTGAAAGCCTGCACTGTCAACCGCGGACAGTACTCGGTCGGGGTTTAGGGACTGGTAGTCGATGATTGTGCTCATTTAAAATTTATCAAATCACTCGCGACATATTTTCACAGGGGGAGCGCATTCGCAGAGCCACCACGACTAGTACATTACCCGCCAAGGCATACAGACCGAATAGGGTGCAGATCAATCCAATACTCATACCAATATCGATGAGTATTCCCATGATCACAGGTCCAAGTGCCGATGACAACACCATCAGGGCCATAAATAAGCTTTTTATCGCACCCAGGTAACGGACACCGTAAAGCTCAGGCCAAAGCGCAGAGACGGCTGTTAAGACAAGCGCGGAGTGAATACCCAGCATTGCCATGTAAGGGATGACAGTCAGATAGTGGGTTGCATTCGCGAGGATCAAGCAGCTCGCAATTAATGGAATGAGAATAAATTGCGTTACTTTGATGGCCTTAAAGCGGTCGATAAGGGGTCCCGCAATGAACATCGTTATGGTGCCTGTAATTGCATACAGGATGTAGGTGCCTGTTACCCACTCACTGCTCCATCCTTTGGTAGCAGCGATATTCAGATGATGAAAGAAAAATGCCGTGACAATCATTGATGATGATAATAATCCGGGCGCCATTAAGTAGTATCTGGGGTCCCGCAGTACCTGGCGTCGGGTCCATGCAGGCCTAATCGCGGAAGGCGACTGGGAGGCTTTGGAAATATCGTCAACGTGTTTTTGGTGGAATTTTTCATGTCGGTTAAGAAGCCAGATTGTGGCTGGTATTGCTGTTAACCCAATAAAAATCGCGGAACTTGCATATGTCCAGCGCCAGCCGATGAGTGAAATTAAAACGACTGCAACAAATGGAAGGAGCGATTCTCCTAAGGTGTAGCCCATCGCGCCGATCGCGATTGCGCGCCCACGGTCTCGCTCGAAGTAACGCGCCATACTGGTGACCGATACATGTGATGCAAGTCCTTGCCCTGCCTGACGAAGTAAAAAAATAGCCAACACCAGCCCAATAGGGCCTTGAACCACTGAGACATATGCGCAAGCGGCAACCAGTAACAAATTTACGCCTAGTGCATACTGACTTAATCGGAAGCGATCAATCAGGGCGCCACTAAAAGGCATCACCAGCGCACTTCCGAGCGTTCCCAGCAGATAGATTGTTCCCCAGGCCGTATGACTGAGCCTAAATTCGGACTGAATAGCGGGGCCAAAAACACCGACGAAATAGGTTTGACCAAAACTTGAGTAGAGCGCCATGAGAAAACTGAACACCACGAGTCGTGAATTGACGGCAAATAATCGACTGTAACCAGTGACTGCAGTTTTCATGACTTAACTTTTCTGTGGGTGTTTAGGGCAAAAAACGCTCGTGCGAATTTGCTGAGGTCATCCATTTGGGCCCGCACGATAGCACAGTAAGAGAATGAGATTCCTGCTATCTCTCACTATGGTTTGGATCTGCGCAATTCAGCTAAACGACTTCAAAACCTTTAAAGCGACATCCGCGATTGCACTAACGACGTGAAGGGTCACAGTCGAAGAAAAGTGTATTAAATTTCGCCAACAAAAAAATGTGGTGAGGCTCTGAAATGACAAGCAATGTGCAGAAAAATTCCCGAGGCATTCTTCTCGTTATTCTTGCGATGAGTGTTTTTTCGATTCAGGATGTTCTAATCAAATTTATCTCCAGCAATGTCTCGCTATTCCAGATTCTTTTTTATCGCTCAGTGATTGGCGCGCTTTTGATTATTATATTTCAAAGAGCAATTGGACAAACGATTCGACTCTGGACGGCCTACCCTGCGCTTTCATTACTTCGAGGCGTATTTTTCTTTTTTGGATATTCAGCTTTTTATTTTGCGCAATCTAAAATGCCGATCGCAAATGCGACGGTGCTGTTTTTAGTGAGTCCTTTTTTTATCACTATCCTGTCGATTTACTTCTTTGATAGCCGGGTCGGGTCACGCAGATGGATTGCCATGCTCGTTGGTTTTTCTGGAGTTGCCTTTATTGTTCAGCCAGAGACGAGCGAATTCGGCTGGATCTATTTGCTACCCGTGGGGGTTGCATTGGTCTATGCTATATCTATGATGATCGCTAAAAAAACCGCGGGAAAGGACACGGTTTATCAGCAAGTTATTGTGATGTATTTCGTTACTGCTATTTTGTCAGGACTAATGGGTTTAATGTTTGGAGATGGCAGTATTGCGGATTTAGGAATTGAAGGTATCGATTTTATTTCTCATCCTTGGCGTCTCAATATTTTCTCAATTAACGCATCTCTTGTTGTGATCGCAGGCATAGGAACTACGGGCTTTATTCTGCTGCACAGTGCATACCGGATGGCCGATCCCGCAGTCATCTCGCCTTATGAATACAGTGGACTTGCGACGGTAGGCATTCTGGCGTTTTTCGTCTTTGGGGAAGTTCCGAATGTTCAAGCGATGATGGGAATGCTTTTGATCGTGGGCGCCGGGGTGTATCTATTTAATCGCGAGCGTCTGCAGGGTCAAGATAATGCCGCGGAAGCTTCCTTGCGTTAATACGGCCCGATAAATGATGATCTTGTGAGCCCCTCTGCGGGAATGACGGGACGAGTTTTCTCGGAAATCCAAGGACAATCACTTTTTAGTTGGCCTTAGATCAAGACTTAAGCAGCTGGCGCCACTATAATGCGCCGTCTCACCAGCGCGCCGGATTCGTGCCTGGGCCTCGCTTTTCACTGGAATCTTGAATGCATCCCGCTATTACTAATTTGCGAAACATCGCAATCATTGCTCATGTTGATCATGGCAAAACAACGCTCGTTGATCAACTGTTACAGCAGTCTGGAACACTCAGTTCTCACGGAGAATTTGCAGAACGGGTTATGGATTCAAATGTGCTCGAGCGGGAAAGGGGGATTACGATCCTGGCTAAGAATACAGCCATTCAGTGGCAGGGCTGGCGCATTAATATCGTGGATACCCCTGGCCATGCCGATTTTGGCGGTGAAGTTGAACGCGTCCTGTCCATGGTTGATTCTGTATTGCTGCTGGTTGATGCCGTAGAGGGGCCGATGCCGCAGACTCGTTTTGTTACGGAAAAAGCATTAGGCCATGGCCTGAGTCCGATTGTCGTGATTAATAAAGTGGACCGACCTGGCGCGCGACCTGAGTGGGCCGTTGATCAAACCTTTGATTTATTTGATCGCTTAGGCGCTTCAGATGAGCAGTTGGATTTTCCGGTCATCTACGCGTCTGCGCTTCAAGGATGGGCTGCCAATCACGCGGAGCAAAACGGTGTTGAGGATATGAAAGCGCTGTTCGAAGCGATTGTGACTCATGCGCCTTCGCCGAGCGTAGACCCAGAAGGTGCTTTTCAGATGCGAATCAGCGCGCTGGATTATTCATCCTACGTTGGCGTTATTGGAATCGGTCGAATCCAGCGGGGTCAATTGTCCCGAAATGACACAATAACTGTGGCGGCGCCTGACGGGACATCTCGGAAAGGCCGTATTCTGCAAATTCTTGGATTTCACGGGCTCGAACGAGTGGAAACGGAGACGGCCCTTGCGGGCGATATCGTAGCCGTCACCGGCCTCGATCCCTTGAGTATTTCAGACACTCTCTGTGATCCTGCTACGGTAGAGCGCTTGTCACCGCTGAGCGTCGACCAGCCGACGTTGAGCATGACTTTTCAGGTTAACGATTCTCCTTTCGCGGGCCGCGAAGGTAAGTTTGTCACCAGTCGAAACCTAAAAGAGCGCTTGGAACGTGAGTTGATTCACAATGTTGCGCTGCGGGTTGAACTGATGGATGACCCGGATAAGTTTCGAGTGTCTGGTCGTGGCGAACTTCATTTGTCAGTGCTTATCGAAACCATGCGGCGAGAGGGTTACGAGCTTGCGATCTCCCGTCCTGAAGTGATCATGCTTGAGGAAGATGGCAAGGTGCTTGAGCCTTTTGAGACGCTGACTGTTGATGTTGAGGATGATTATCAGGGTCGGGTCATGGAACGGTTAGGCGAGAGGCGTGCAGAAATACGGGATATCCTTCCTGATGGGCGAGGGAGGGTGAGACTTGATTATATTGTCCCCAGTCGTGGATTAATTGGTTTTCGATCTGAGTTTTTGACAATCAGCTCGGGTACCGGTCTGATGTATCACTCTTTTGATCACTACGGGCCTCGAATTGATGGCCATCTCGCTGAACGAAATAATGGCGTTTTGATTTCGATGGCGAGTGGAAAAGCGTTAGCTTATGCGCTGTTTAACCTGCAGGAAAGGGGTCGACTTTTTATTGGTCACGCGACCGATGTCTACGAGGGAATGGTGATTGGTATTCACTCAAGATCGAATGATCTGACGGTTAATCCACTTAAAGCCAAGCAGCTGACTAACATTCGCGCGGCCGGCACCGATGAAAACATCCTTCTCACACCGCCAGTGTCGACAACGCTGGAGTACGCGCTTGAATTTATTAATGACGATGAATTGGTTGAGGTCACTCCAAAAACAATTCGCATCCGTAAGAAATGGCTGCTAGAGCACGAGCGAAAACGCGCTAGCCGGGCCGCCTAGCAGGTCTATCGCTCTATATTTCTTGTCCTGCCAAATGAAGCCAGGTCGCGAGAATGCTGTCTGGATTCAAAGAAACGCTTTCGATCCCTTCTTCCATCAACCACCTCGCAAGATCAGGATGATCTGAAGGCCCTTGGCCGCAGATACCCACATACTTGTTAGCTTTCCGGCAGGCAGAGATCGCGCTGTGCAGAAGCGCTTTGACCGCCTCATTTCGCTCATCGAATAAATGGGCAATATCGGCGGAGTCACGATCAAGGCCTAGTGTTAGCTGGGTGAGATCATTTGATCCTATTGAAAATCCATCAAAATGCTCAAGGAATGCTTCAGCCAGAATCGCATTGGACGGAATCTCGCACATCATAATGATCTTAAGATCGTTGATCCCTCTTGTGAGGCCATTCGCATCGAGAAGTGCGATTACTTCTTTTGCTTCCTGCACCGTCCGCACGAAGGGAACCATTAACCAGATATTCGTAAGACCCATTTCGTCTCGGACAAACTTAAGCGCGCGACACTCAAGCTCAAAGCAGTCACGAAAATCAGGATTAATATAACGAGACGCACCGCGAAATCCTAACATCGGATTATCTTCCTTTGGCTCAAAATCGGCGCCGCCGATCATATTGGCATATTCGTTGGATTTGAAATCCGATAGCCGGACAATTACCGGTTTTGGATTAAAAGCGGCCCCAATATGGGAGATGCCCTCTACAAGTTTTTTGATATAAAAATCAACCGGATCATCATAGCCTGCAATGATCTGACGAATATGATTCTGTAACGTAGGGTCGAGCTGGTTGAATTTGAGTATTGCCTTTGGATGCACGCCAATGGCGGTGTTGATAATGAATTCGAGACGAGCGAGACCCACGCCCGCGTTGGGAAGTGACTGAAAATCAAATGCCCGTTCGGGGTTACCGATGTTCATTGAAATTTTAAACGGCAGTTCTGGCATATTGGCCAAGTCGATTTTTTCGACTTCGAAATTCAGTTTGCCTTTGTAAACTTTTCCAGTGTCTCCTTCAGCGCACGATACGGTGACATCGTCCCCTTCAGACAGTGTTGAGGTCGCTTTTCCACATCCCACAACTGCTGGAATGCCAAGTTCGCGAGCAATAATGGCGGCATGGCAGGTGCGGCCTCCTCGATTGGTAACGATACCGCCGGAACGCTTCATGACCGGTTCCCAGTCAGGATCAGTCATGTCGGTTACCAGAACGTCCCCGTCTTGCACTTTGTCTAGATCTTTAACCGAGGGTACTAACCTTACGGCGCCAGAGCCGATTCGACTTCCGATGCTTCGTCCTTCACATAAAACGACCCCGGTATCATGCATTCGATACCGCTCGAGGACTTGGGCGTGTTTGCGACTTTGAACTGTCTCGGGCCTCGCTTGCAAGATAAGGAGGGCGCCGGTTTCTCCATCAAGCCCCCACTCGATATCCATCGGGCGTCCGTAGTGCGTTTCTATCGTTGTCGCCATTTTTGCCAAAGATGTAATTTGGCTATCCGAAAGGGAGAACCTTTGCTGTTCTTCGATGGTGGTATCTACGGTTTTGACAGGAGGATTTTCGTCCGGTTCAGCATAGATCATTTTGATGAGTTTGCTGCCGAGGTGTCGACGTAGAATTGCGGGTCGACCGGACAGTAAGGTTGGCTTGTGGACATAGAATTCATCTGGATTGACAGCGCCTTGCACTACGCATTCGCCAAGACCTACGCTCGAGGTAATGAAAACGGCATCCGAAAAACCCGATTCCGTATCGAGTGTAAACGCAACGCCGCTCGCACCAATATCGGTTCGCGCCATGCACTGGATTCCAGCAGAGATGGCAACGTCAGCATGGTTAAAGCCTTGATGGACGCGATAAGCAATAGCCCGATCATTAAAAAGTGAAGCAAATACCTCGCGTACAGCTTTCAGGACATTGTCGATTCCACGGACATTAAGGAAACTTTCTTGTTGTCCTGCAAATGAAGCTTCCGGGAGATCCTCCGCGGTGGCTGATGACCGAACGGCGACCGCGGTATCGCTTCCCAGTTTGAGGTATTGGGTGCTAATCTCTTTTTCGAGCGCCTTGGGCAGAGGGGCGTTGATGATCCCGGATCGAATCGTTTCCCCGGCTTTTTTTAATTCAGCGACATCGTCGACGTCGAGCGTCTCCAGACGCGCGTTTATGTGTTCAGACAACTGATTGTGGTGAAGGAACTCTGTGAACGCGTCAGCAGTGGTTGCAAATCCGTCGGGGACGCTGATGCCCGCACCCGTCAATTGGCTTATCATTTCCCCGAGAGAAGCATTTTTACCCCCGACGAGCCCGACATCCTTAATACCGAGATTGGAGAACCAATGAACGCGTTGCTCTTTATTCATGATGCTTATTCATAGACAATTGGGGTATGTGGAATATGACTTTGTTTTTACTCATTTATGCTGGTGTATTTAAGCCGGTTTTGGATACGCAACCATGGCTTTAGCGAAACGATCAGTTTTTATTGTCTCAGATCGAACCGGGTTGACGGCGGAGGAACTGGCGCAGACTCTGCTCACCCAGTTCCCGCAGGTTCATTTTATGACCACCGTTTTGCCCTTTGTTGATTCGGATCATAAATTGAATGAAGCGATTAGCCAAATAAATATGATTCAAGAGGCGGATGGATCGCGACCGATCGTATTTGTTACGTTTGTAAACGCTGATTACCGAAAAAGGATAGAGCAAGCAGACGCCCTAGTGATTGATGTCTTTAGCTCTTTTCTAGGTATTCTCTCTCGCGAAATGAACCTGATGCCCAGCTGGCAGGCAGGTTTCAGTCATGGGGTAATCGATCAGGGGCGCTACAACTCGAGAATTGACGCCATACACTTTGCGATGGATTGTGACGATGGTGTAAATCCAGACGCCTATGATCAGGCAGATCTCATTTTGGTCGGCGTGTCTCGAAGCGGCAAAACCCCAACGTGTGTATATCTTGCTATGCACTTTGGGCTTTACTGTGCAAACTATCCGCTGACTGAGGACGATTATCTGGATGACGGGTTGCCTTCGACCCTTGATGCGTATCGCGATCGACTGGTAGGGCTTACGATTGATGCGAGACGACTGCATGAAATCCGGCAAAAGCGTCGCCCGGATAGTGAATATGCGAAGCTAGATCAGTGTCAGATAGAGGTTAGGCGAGCCGAGGACCTATTCAGACATCGCGGCATTTTGATGGCCGACACCTCGGGCATTTCAGTGGAAGAAATTGCGACGACCCTTTTGCAAAAAACTGGATTACGCCGTGAATACCTTGGATAGAAACATAATGGGAAGAACGTTGTGAGTCAGGGAAGTATTGGGTTTGTAAGTCTGGGGTGCGCGAAGGCAACGGTGGATTCGGAGAGGATTCTGACCGAGCTAAGAGCAGAGGGCTATGAGTTTAGCGACCAATATGACCAGGCAGATGTCGTCGTTGTGAATACTTGTGGTTTTATTGAGTCGGCAGTTGAAGAGTCACTTGCGGTTATTGAAGAAGCGGTTGGTACTAACGGTCAGGTAATAGTCACAGGATGCCTTGGCGCTCGCTCGGATATGCTAATGAAGAAGTTTCCCAGTCTATTAGCGGTTACCGGACCGCACGATAAAGATGCCGTTTTGACTGCGATCCACGAAGTCGTGCCCCCCATTCACGCGCCGCTTTATCACTTATTGCCCCCGGGTGGAATCAAACTGACTCCTCGACATTATGCTTATTTGAAGATCTCCGAGGGCTGCAACCATAAATGCAGTTTTTGTATCATTCCTTCGATGCGGGGTCGCCTTGCGAGTCGCTCGCCGCGCGACATTGTTGAGGAAGCAGCTAGTTTGCGGGAAGCAGGCGTGCGCGAACTCCTCGTTGTCTCCCAAGACACAAGTGCTTATGGCATTGATTTAAAGGGAGATGCCGATCTCTTGCTGGGGAAGGCGCTTCGGCCGAATATTGTTCAGCTATCAGAGGCCCTCGCAGAGCTTGATATGTGGGTTCGTCTTCACTATGTGTATCCCTACCGAAGCGTTGATCGACTGGTTGAGTTAATGTCGGACGGTTTGATACTGCCTTATCTTGATGTTCCGTTTCAGCATTCAAGTCCCAAAGTACTCCGTCAAATGAAGCGCCCTGCGAGCGGAGAGGATAATCTTGAAAGAGTGGAAAGCTGGCGAGCGCTATGCCCAGATATCGCAATTCGAAGTACGTTTATTGTTGGATTCCCGGGTGAGACAGATGAAGACTTCCAACACTTGCTCGAATTTCTACAAAATGCCAAGCTCGATCGGGTGGGCTGTTTTAGCTATTCTCCCGTCGAAGGTGCAATCGCGAACAATCTCGCTAATCCTGTTGACCCGGACCTTGCTGAAGAAAGACGCGAAGCGTTAATGGCGACTCAAGCGCTCATTTCTTCAGAACGTTTGCAACTGAGGATAGGTACCACCTGCGCCGCAGTTATTGATGAAGTGACGTCAGCCGAAATTATTGCCAGAAGTTATGCTGAATCTCCAGACGTCGACGGCGTTATTCGGATTAATCCAAGTCTAGGCGTAAAGGCCGGGGATCAGGTATCCATAAAAATAACGGACAGCGATGAATATGATCTTTTCGGTGAATTGACCACTGAATCAGAGCAGATTTGAGATCAAAGGTGATTGATCATGACTGTCCAGGTAACGTTATGATTGGGCAAATTTTTTTTCGGATTCTTAAATTCATGCGGATGCACTAATGCAGGCGTTATCAGATTCATTTGGGTTGGCTTTTGGGTTGATTGTTGGGCTGGATCCGGATCTTCTTGAAATTGTTTCACTTTCCTTGAAAGTGAGTCTCGTTGCGATCACTTTCGCGCTGATTTTGGGTTTACCGCTCGGCGCGGCGCTTGCGATCGGTCGCTTCCCCGGGCGATTTGGCCTCACAGTTGTGATTAATTCTTTTATGGGTATGCCGCCTGTCGTCGTGGGATTGCTTGTTTATCTCGCGCTTTCCCGGTCAGGACCATTTGGCGTGCTAGGGCTTCTTTATACTCCCTCAGCGATGGTGATTGCGCAGGTGCTGCTCATCACACCGATTGTGGTCTCACTGACAAGACAAACCATAGAAGAATTAGATTCCCAATATCGTGAGTATTTTCTATCCCTCGGCATTAAACGACTTCCCAAGGTGCTCACTTTTTTGTGGGAGGCAAGATTTAGTCTCGTTACGGTTTGTTTAGCTGGTTTTGGTCGAGCAATTTCTGAAGTTGGGGCGGTAATGATCGTGGGCGGCAATATTGATCATCTCACTCGAGTCATGACGACCGCAATCGCTTTGGAAACTTCCAAAGGTGATCTTGAGTTGGCGATGGCTCTGGGTGTCATTCTTATGCTGATTGCGTTTAGCGTTAATCTTCTAATTGCCTTGATTCGGCCCTCGAATAATCATTCCATAACAAGCAAAATGTTCTCGAGATAGTGTGAGCTTGGTTAATGACGTCGGTTAGATCAATGTCAAGCAGTAATAATACGTATGGGAAAAATGTTTAAACTGATTTCGGGAATTTTAGTTCTGTTCTGCGGGATAAATGTCATGAGCATGGCAGACCCGGTTATTGTGGTTCAGTCAACTACTTCAACCGCGAACTCGGGATTGTATGACTCTATTTTGCCGCAGTTTGAGCAACAAACGGGGATTCGGGTTAATGTTGTGGCCGTTGGGACCGGGCAAGCGATCAAAAATGCGATTAGAGGTGATGGTGATGTGTTGTTGGTGCACGCCAAGTCGGCCGAAGAAAAGTTCGTGGCCAATGGATGGGGTGTGGGCCGGTTTGATTTAATGTACAACGATTTTATTTTTGTGGGTCCAGATAATGACCCGGCCGGCCTTTCAGACGCGACCAGCGCTGTTGATGCGTTAATTCGTATTAGTTCAGAGAGGGCGCTGTTTGCATCGAGGGGAGACGACTCGGGCACTCATAAAAAAGAGAGACTGCTGTGGGCATCAGCAGGCCTTGATCCGACGACATCAAGTGGCGATTGGTATCGGGAGACCGGTTCCGGGATGGGTGCAACGCTAAATGTCGCGGTGGGTATGAATGCTTATGCGATAACCGATCGCGCCACCTGGATTAGTTTTGGCAATAAGCTAGGTTTTAAGGTTGTGTTCGATAACGATCAGGAACTTTTTAATCAGTACGGGATAATTCTAGTCAATCCTTCACGGCACCCCCATGTGAACGCTAAAGATGGTCAAATTTTCATCAATTGGATGCTTGGTAAAAAAGGGCAAACGGCTATTGCGAATTACACCCTTGATGGCCAGCAATTGTTTTTCCCCAATGTAAATTAATCAGGGTTTAGAGTTGGCGGGAATATGACCAACGCGGCATTTTTTTAGTGATTCGTTCGGTCTATTGTGTAATGTCTAATGATTCAGCATTCACATTGAAAATATGAGTCGCTAGAATAGAAGCTGGAGTCTTTTAAGAGAAAACCTATAGTGAATCGGCGTCGCTGGAGCACACGTTACCGAGTTGTCCGGATTCGCCGTCGGCGCTTGATCGACTTTGAGCGTTACAATCCACAGATACCACTTCCTTTTGCGCCGGCAGTGAGTCTTTATTTGGAGCCAAGAGATGAGCGAGACGAGCCAGACGACCGCGACGGTTTCGGATAAATCACGCGCCTGAAGAGATACAGAAATCTAATTTGATGTCAGAACACCTTGATGAGGTTCGTCGCCGGCGGACCTTTGCCATTATTTCCCATCCGGATGCCGGAAAGACGACGCTCACGGAAAAGTTTCTCCATTACGGGGGCGCTATCCAGGAGGCGGGAACGGTGCGTGCTCGTAAGACAGGTCGCTACGCAACGTCGGACTGGATGAAGCTTGAGAAAGAACGAGGGATCTCTGTCACTTCTTCTGTGATGCAGTTTGAATACCGAGGGTTCGTTCTTAACCTGCTTGATACACCAGGTCACGCGGACTTTTCGGAAGATACCTATCGAACACTGACCGCTGTTGACTCCGCTCTTATGGTGATCGATGCCGCCAAAGGCGTTGAAGAGCGGACAATTAAATTAATGGATGTCTGCCGACTGCGTGATACGCCAATCATCACGTTCGTAAATAAGATGGATAGAGAGGGTCGGGATCCAGTGGAACTTCTTGATGAGGTTGAATCGGTGCTTGGAATCCAATGTGCACCGATGACTTGGCCAATTGGATCCGGTCGACATTTTAAGGGCGTGTATCAAATTAATGAGGATCGTGTGTCGTTGTTTGACCGCTCTGCATCCGGCGGAAGTCCGGCGCGCATCTTTCAAGGCCTGGATAATCCTGAGTTGCACGACCTTCTAGGGGAGGATTCGAGTGCGCTTCGTGATGAGATTGAACTTTTGACAGGTGCTTCCCACAGTTTTGATCATCAAGCTTATCTAAAGGGAAAGCTGACTCCTGTTTTTTTTGGATCCGCTCTTAATCATGAGGGGACAGATGAATTGATTGACGCATTTGTCGATCATGCGCCATCACCATTACCGAGGGAAACCCAGAGTCGAACTGTAGAAGCATTAGAGGAAAAATTTTCCGGTTTCGTTTTTAAGATTCAAGCCAATATGGATCCTTCGCATCACGATCGTGTTGCTTTTGTTCGTGTGACTTCAGGCGAGTATTCGAAGGGGCTTAAGGTGCGGCATGTTAGGGCAGAACGAGATCTGCAGCTTCATAATGCCATAACCTTTCTAGCCTCTCGCCGAGAATCCGTTGGGAAAGCGGTCGCCGGGGACATTATTGGCCTTCATAACCACGGTACTATTCAGATTGGTGATGCGTTTACTTCAGGCGAGTCTCTAAAATTCTTGGGTATTCCTAGTTTTGCACCTGAACTCTTTCGGCGGGTTCGGTTGACAGATCCGCTGAGAGCGAAAGCGCTCAATAAAGGCCTAGATCAATTAAGCGAGGAAGGCGCGACGCAGGTATTTCGACCCTTGATGAGCAACGATCTCGTTCTGGGCGCTATTGGGATACTGCAGTTCGATGTCGTGGCTCACCGGTTGAAAAACGAGTACGGGGTCGATTGCGCTTTTGAGGCCGTACCGGTGGTTACCGTTCGTTGGATTTTGGGCGATGA
>JABHUE010000124.1 GCA_018672825.1 Pseudomonadota bacterium
ACCAAAAGCGCGATCTGAGCCAATCGCAATCAGCACGCCATCGCTATTGTCTACCGAATCCCAATTCCCCACCGTCACCTGGCCCTCTGTCCAGATTGACCAGCCTGCAGCGCTCGCATCCCCCGAGGGATTAAGATCAACTGGTTCCAAATCAGTCGCGGCAAGCGTCGCCCCAATCATCCGCCCGACCAATTCGTTGGATGAGTCAATTTCACCCTGCGAATTAACAAGCGTCTCAAGGTCTGCCAGCAGACTGCGGGAATCTGCCTTGACCGGTTGCGCGCTAAAAATGCTGCGCATCGCCGGATCCTTAAAGGTGAACTGGATCCCTTGATAGGAGAGTCCAAAGCCATCGAGGTCACCACTATTGATATCATCGTGATTGCAACCCGGAATCTCAGGCTGACCTTCCGATTCATCTGACTGACAGGCCTCTGTTGCAATTTGCCGACCAAATACCTGACCTAAACGAGCAAAACGGCTATTGATAGGCTGGGAAAAGTTTCTAAGATATTCTTGAGCTAAAGACGTGTAAGTTCTGGCGACAGCCGTAACGCTTTTATTCAACAGCAGGTCAGGTTCGTAGCGCCAACTGACTGTGTTGCTCTCTAAATTTAAGTTGTTTGCGTTATCTTGGAATCCATCTTCGGGGACCGAAATCGAGCTTCGGCCTGGCGTCACGGATGACACAAGCGCCGAAAACTCTTGACCGGCGCCTGAAAATTCCGAAATAGTTAAGTTGCTTAACAAGAAGTCATCAAGATCGAAGCCGGTTACGACCTCGCTGATTTCGATCGCGACCCTCCAGGAAGGCTGCGACGTTCGAGCATCACTCTCTAGTCCCAGCACGTACACCTTGACCACCGGGCGAACGTTGTCAACCGGAGTTAGATTATTTTCTACCACTTCCTCTTCTTCCTCTTCATCACCACCGCCTCCTCCACTGGACGCGGTCACCGAAAAAGAGCGAGACACATCGGTCGCCGCGAAGTAGTCCCCTGCCGGGCTGTTCCCGGCTTGACCGGCGGTTATGGTGCATGTGCCGGCGCTTACCAAGGTAAGCGTTGTTCCCAAGACCGTGCACACTCCGGCGGTAGACGAAGCGAGCGACACCGTCAATCCGGAGTCAGATGATGCGGTAAGATCTGCCGTGCCGGATGCGAGCTGCTGTGCCCCGGGGTCATTGAATGTAATCACTTGGGATTTGCGACATTCCATATCTGTCATGTCAACATTTCCATCCTCTACCTCGAACTCCGCAAAGGTGTAATCCTGATCTAGCGTATAGGTCAGGGTTGCGGGGAAAGATGAAGTAGAGGTCTTGGATGTGTAGGAGGCGGCAACGCCAGGCGCCGCGGATGTTCCCAAGTTTATATTAGCGGTTGTGGGCGGCGCCGTTGGGTTGGAAAACGTGACCTTGAGTGTTTCACCTTCTGAAAACCTACGTCCTTTATTAATTTCCTGCCAATACACATCAGAATACGTTCCGTCCGCTTGGCTGTTGACTGCCTGACAGCCGGTACTGAGGGCCGCCAACGCCTCTTCTACAGGCAACAATGGGCAAAGCAAAAGGCACAGGCAGCCCATTCGCAAAAATGTGCTTTTCATAAGATTTATCGAGATTCATAACCAACTTTTGTGGATTATGGTTCGAGCCAGAAATCTTAATCAACTTCTGTTGTTTATGATCCGATAGGTCAGATCTTAGACTAAAGGGTCGCTCTAACGGTAAGGCGGATGCATCGGGTCAAAGACAATGTTCTGGACCCGGAAATTCGCGAGTTTTTACCGCTTTCAAGAAATGCTCCACCGCGGTGACAGCCGATCCGGCGCCGGCCAAGAAATCTTTACTGAATTTAGGACTCTTCTTTGGGTATAGCCCGAGCAAATCGTAAAGCACGAGCACTTGGCCGTCCGTTTGCGGCCCCGCACCGATTCCTATCGTCGGGGCGCTTATCTTTTTGGAGATTGAGTCTGCCAAGGTTGATGGCATCGCTTCCAGAATGAGCACCGAGACTCCGGCTTGATCCAAAACCAAGGCGTCGTTTTCAATCTCACTTGCCGCTTCGGTCTCTCGGCCTTGCACCTTGAATCCGCCAAACTGATTGACCGACTGCGGGGTAAGTCCAATATGGCCGCAAACGGGGATACCCCGCTCCACCAAAAACTCGACCGTCTGGCGCATGAATGCGCCGCCTTCAATTTTGACCATCTGCGCTCCGCCCTCCCCGAGCAGTCGAGCGGCGTTTTCAAAAGCCTGCTGTGGGCTCGACTGAAACGATCCAAAAGGCATGTCCGCGATAATGAGGCTTGTTTCTACACCTCGCGAGACACACTTGGTGTGGTAGACCAGATCGTCGACGGTGACCGGCAGAGTCGTTAAATGCCCCTGCACGACCATGCCCACGCTATCGCCAACCAAAATAATTTCGACACCCGTCTTATCCAGAATACTGGCAAAACTATAGTCGTACGCGGTAAGGCAGGCGATCGGCTCACCGCGAGCCTTCATGTTAGCGAGTGTTGTGACGGTGATTGGTCTTTTGATAGTCATAATTGAACTCTAGCCCAAACCAGAAGCGATTTCGGGCGACCGATTATGCCTAAACTCAGCAGGTCCGACCACTCCAAAAACCCTGCAATCTTAGGCTAAATTAATTGCGACCGATTAGCGGCGCTTGCCAACAAAATCTATAATCAGATAACTTAGTTTCCAGGGTTTTATTTCAATGAAAATGCTGTTCGATTTTTTTCCACTGATTTTGTTTTTTGGCGCGTATAAGTTTTATGGCATATACGCGGCAACAGCGGTTGCCATTGCGGCCTCCGTCGGACAAGTCCTCTGGGTTTGGGTGCGTACCCGAAAAACAGAAACCACTCATCTGGTCACGCTTTTTGTGATTGTTATTTTCGGTGGGATGACGCTGGTTTTTCGGGATGATACCTTTATCAAATGGAAACCGTCGATCGTTAACTGGATCTTTGCCGTATTTGTCATCGGCAGTCATTTTATTGGTAACAAAACGGTTATCGAGAGATTGCTGGGCACTAAGTTAAGTATGCCCGGGGCGATCTGGACCAAAGTTAATTTCTCGTGGGGAATCTTTTTCCTGATCAGTGGTCTGCTCAATATGTATGTCGCGTTTTATTACAGGCCCGAACTTCCCGAGGCAGTACGAACCGATTTTTGGGTCAACTTTAAAGTGTTCGGCTTACTGGGACTTACGCTTGCTTTTAGTGTGATCCAGATGATGCTAATTGCGAAACACATCACGACTAAAGACTCCGAGGACTAATGTCAGTAAAAGACCAAATTCATCAGCGACTCATGGAAAACCTGGGCGCTGAATCCGTCGAAATTGAAGACCAAAGTCATCTCCATGCGGGCCATGCGGGAGCTGCATCTGGTGGCGGACACTATGACGTGATCGTAATCTCCAGCGCATTTAACGATCTGAATACCCTCGGCAGACATCGTCTGATATATCGCGCGGTTGATGATCTGATGAAAAAAGAGATTCATGCCCTCAGCATTCAGGCATTCAGTCCAGACGAGGTTTAGCGAGAGGCGACGCTATGGCAACCCCTTCTAAATCAGCTCGGTATTTCCTGTACTGGCTCGTTTTTTTTGGCCTTTTGTTGTTTGCTTTCACTCTCTTTGTTTGGTTTGGCGTTTTAGCACTTTTTATCGAGCAAGACTCGAGCCGGCTCTCGCTTGTCATTCTGGTTGGCCTCTTGGTTGCTTCTCTTCACGCAGGCTATCGCGCTTACAAGATCGACGACGAAATCAACCGGGCGCGAGTCATCGCGATCAGTTATCCATCTCACGAGAGCACCGATCAGTCGTCGATTGCCTCGGAATATCGCTTGTTGATTGACAAAGCGGTTTCAAACGGTCGACTACTCACTGAGTCTGCAAATCTCGGAGTCTATCTAGAGAAACGCGTGCACGAGGGGCATGCCAACGGATGGTTCATCGCCGACCTCATGATCAAGCTCGGATTGCTCGGCACCGTTATCGGATTTATCTTTATGCTGAGTTCGGTGGCCCAACTCGAAACAACAGACCTTAATGCGGCCAAATTAATGCTGACTCAAATGAGTGGGGGAATGAGAATCGCGTTGTTCACAACGCTTGCGGGCTTATCGAGCGGTCTCATCTTGGGCGCGCAATATCAGCTTTTGGATCATGGCGCCGACCGACTCTTTGGCATTATCGTGAGCACTGCCGAGACCGGAGAGGTTCGTACGTCTCAATCAAACCCCGCGTTTACCCGCCCGGAGTGATCTGATGCGTCCTCGTGGCGGTGGTTATCGCACTGATCCTTTTGTGGATCTCTTGTTCAACGCACTGCTCGGATTCACGCTTCTTTTTTTTGTTTCCCTGGTTTATTTCAATCCCGAGGCACGCCAAGGCAAAGTAAATTTAAAGGCGGAATATATTATCTCTGTTACATGGCCAGAGCACCGTACCGACGATATCGATCTTTGGGTGCGCGATCCCTTGGGCGAGGTGGTCTCCTATCTACGCAAGGATGCGGGCTGGCTGCACCTTGATCGGGACGATCAGGGCGCTATTAACGATACCGTGATCATTGAAGGCGAGAAGATTATCTACCCGATTAATCAGGAGCTTGTCACATTAAGGGGGCTTGTCGATGGCGAGTACACCGTCAATCTTTATTATTATGAAAAACGAGAGCTTGAGCCCATTACCGTTCTTGTGAAAATCGAGCGCATTAATCCTTCCGTGCAAACTGTTTTTGTTAAAAAAGTAATTCTTTCCAAACTGGACGAAGAGCGAACCGTCGTGCGATTTACGCCCACTCGGGACGGGAAAATCATCAATGTTAATGAACGCCAGGCGCAACTCACCCCTTATCTGTTGGATCCGCCAGAATGACAGAAAGTGCATTTCTGCTAGCGCTGTCGTACGCCTTCGTGACTTTTTTATTACTATTGATCGTGACGCGGGCTCGTCTCTCGATAAAAATCAGAGCAATAACGGTCATTTCGGGCGCCGCTTTTTATATTGCTCACTTTCTCTCGCTCAACGGACTTGGAGGCTGGCCCGCAACCTTAACGCTTCCGGAAGAATTTCAACTGCACGCATTCACCATCGTTGAGCCCAACTCGATACAAAACGAATCCGGCCATATTTATGTTTGGATACAGGAAACCGGCGATGCCGAGCCCCGCGCTTATTCACTACCCTATAGCTCGTCCGTTCATGACCAGTTGACAGCATCCGAGAAACGGCGACAAGAAGGATATCAACAGAAGGGACGATCAGACGGTAGCGGCACAATAAAGATATCAAATGCCAGCCGACGCCTCCCCCAGAAAGTCTCCTTGGATAATTAATCTAACGTGGCATCCCTGATGCCCCTGGTAATCTCAGGGCTGGAGCAAGTCATCCAGTAATTCTTCAAGCATTTGGGAGGGGCGAACGATACCTGCGACATTTCCGGCGACATTTAAAACCCGCAGACGAACCAAATCCTCACTCTCGCCTTTGAAAACACTTTGAAGACCTGAAATTCGCGATAACACAGCGCCCATGAAACATTCAGAGGCGCGACTCGCGCCATCGTCAATCTTAAGCGCAATCCCGATGCCCGCATCAGGAACGGCGCCACAAAAAACCCCTTCCGCGCCCGTTTTAACAATGAATGATCCTTTGCCGGCCAAAATTGCTCGGGTACACCAACGCCCGGTCCCGGCCACCATTATCGGTTCCGAAACCATCGCCCGGTAGATATGTTTCGACGCATGACGTCGTTCTGTCGACAACCCTTTCCCAGATGCAAATCGCGCAAACGATAAGGCAAGTGGCTGAAGTGCGATTCCAGCGACGGGGATCCCACAACCGTCTATACCCCGCGGTACATCCGCGAGAGAGACATCGGCAAGATCTTCAAGAAGCGACAACACCCGCTGCTGGATAGGGTGTGTCGCCTCGATATAGCCCCCGCTTGGCAGACCAAGATGCCGGACAGAAGACAGAAAACCGGCATGCTTTCCAGAGCAGTTGTTATGGGCCGCGCTTGGATCAATGTTCGAGTTGATAAGCGCCTTTTGATCTTCGCTGCGGCGAGGAGGATGGACGCCACATTCCAGCGCATTCTCGTTCAACCCAATTTGCATTAGCCATCGCCGAACGGTCTCAACGTGAATGCTCTCTCCGTTATGGGACGCGCACGCCAGCGCAAGCTGGCGATCCGTTAATTGGTATGCTTGCGCCGCTCCGCTCTCAATAAGCTGAATCGCCTGAAGCGGCTTAATTGAGGATCGTGGATAAATCAGTTGAGAGGTATCCCCGAGGCTCGCGAGTAGTTTGCCGTCGTCACGTACCACCGCGACCGCCCCCCGGTGGCGACTTTCGATCATTCCGCCACGCGTGACATCGATCACAGCTGGATTTGCGCTCATTTTCTTGCCTCAAAAAACGCCCTAGAGCGCTCTATCACGTTACGAAAGATATACTAAGATCGTAAATTTCCCAATTGTTTAAATTACCCCAATGAGCGACATAAAATATACCGCTGAGCATGCATGGGCACGGGCTGAAGATAATATCGTGACGGTAGGCATAACTGATTTTGCACAGGAGCAGCTTGGCGATCTTGTTTTTGTTGAACTGCCAACGGAAGGGATCGAGGTTGCCGCCGGCCAGGAAGTTGTTGTTATTGAGTCCGTTAAGGCAGCTGGGGATATCAAGTCCCCGATCTCAGGCACCATCGTTGAGATCAATAAAAAACTTTTAGATTCCCCGGAACAGGTCAACGATGACCCCACCGGCGGCGGCTGGTTTTACCGTATCAAAGTTAAATCCACGGGCGATTTAGACCTGCTTCTCGATGAAAGCGAATATGAAACGCTCGTTAATGATTAAGCGACCGTAAATCTGGAGAATTACAACGATGAGTAAGTATGGCGTTAACAATGCCGAGCAAAAGGTGGCGCGAGTGCCCGTGAAGTTTGCACCAACAGAGCGTAGCGAGCGGCTGAAAAAGCCCGAGTGGATTCGGGCAAAATTTCCCGGCACTCCCGAGGTCATGCGTCTCAAGAAGATCTTGAGGGAAAAAGGCCTTAACACGGTCTGTGAGGAAGCAACCTGCCCAAATCTTGGGGAGTGCTTTGGTCACGGGACCGCCACCTTCATGATTCTTGGCGACGTTTGCACACGGCGATGCCCATTTTGTGATGTTGCTCATGGTCGTCCGGGAACGGTTGATGTAGCGGAACCCGTTCGCCTTGGAGAGACTGTAAAGGAAATGGGGCTTAGTTATGTGGTGGTTACGTCGGTCGATCGTGATGACCTTAGAGACGGTGGCGCGCAGCATTTTGCAGATTGCATTCAAGCACTTCGAAAATCGTGCCCTGATATTCAAGTTGAAATCCTGACCCCGGACTTTCGAGGACGTGCCGAGAAAGCACTCGCCATCTTGAAAACAACCCCGCCCGATATTTTCAATCACAATCTCGAAACCGTACCGAGCTTGTACCGACGGGTTCGACCCGGCGCCGACTATCAATATTCACTTAATCTGCTTAGGGACTTTTCAAGCGCTTGCCCCGGCATACCCACAAAATCGGGTTTAATGCTGGGTCTAGGAGAAACCAACGAAGAAGTGGTCTCTGTAATGGAAGATTTGAGACGCCACGAGGTACAACTGCTGACACTGGGTCAATACCTACAGCCGACCAAGCACCACTTACCCGTTGAAAGATATGCAACACCGGCTGAATTTGAGGAATTAGGGCAAATCGGGGCAAAGCTGGGCTTTTCGCATGTCGCCTCGGGTCCAATGATCCGATCGTCTTATCATGCCGACCAGCAGGCGAAAGACGCAAAAAAGCTGATGACCTAGCTTCCCACATTGTCAATGGTCGGGCAACTTGTCACGATTTGGGGATAAAAATTGTAAAAATCACCGGTTTAGGTTTAAATCTGTCCTAACACCTGCGGTTTAGGTTTTCAGTCTCCAGATTTCTGGCTACAGACTGGAAGTCGCGGGTGATCAACAAACGACACTCACCAAAGTGAGAGAGGATTCGTAATGAAACAAAAAACGACTGCTGTTCTGTCGGCGGCTGCGCTGGTTCTAGGCGTCGCAGGCACCACTCAGGCGGGCACCCTTGAAGATGTTCAAAGTCAAGGCGTCCTTCGCTGCGTCGTCAGCACCGGTATTGCCGGTTTTGCCCAACCGGATGCCAGTGGCGTCTGGAAAGGCTTCGACATTGACTTCTGCCGGGCGACTGCTGCTGCAGTGCTGGGCGATGCCAATAAAATTGAAGCAGTAACCTCAACAGGTAAAACCCGTTTCACCAAGCTTAATGCTGGCGAAGGCGACGTGCTTTGGAGAAACACCACCATTACATTCTCCCGTGACGTGGGCGTAAAACTACGCTTTCATGGAGTGAACTACTATGATGGTCAGGGCTTTATGGTCAAAAAGAGTCTGGGCGTAAACAGCGCATCGGAACTCGACGGCGCTTCAGTGTGCATCCAAACCGGTACCACTACCGAATTGAATCTCGCTGACTACTTCTCGGCCAACGGCATGAAGTATGAGCCTGTCACGATTGAAACCAACGACGAGGCGCGTCAGAACTATGAAAGTGGCCGTTGCGACGTGTACACCACGGATGCGTCAGGTCTTGCTTCAACCCGCTCTGCACTGCCAAATCCTGATGACCACATGGTTCTGCCAGAAATCATCTCCAAAGAGCCTTTGGGCCCTGCAACTCGCCACGGCGACGACCAGTGGTCAGACATTGTGACTTGGGTGCTAAACGCAACCATCACGGCTGAAGAACTCGGCGTCACCATGGGTAACGTGGACCAGATGAGAAGTTCTAACAACCCGGAAGTGCTGCGACTGCTCGGTGTTGACGGCAGCCAGGGCCAGGAACTCGGCCTGTCGAATGACTGGGCTTACCAGATCATCAAACAGGTTGGCAACTATGGCGAGATTTTCGAGCGCAATATTGGTGTTGATACCCCGCTTGGCATCGCGCGCGGTCTTAACGCGTTGTGGACCGAGGGTGGCCTGATGTACTCACCGCCGTTCCGCTAGTCGACTGGTTGTTTTTGTAACTGCAGTAACTTCACCAGGGATCCACTAGGATCCCTGGTGTACCGCAGAATTAGTTCTGCGGTGAAACCCGCCGAAGACAGAATTTATAAATGGCATCATCAAACGCCCCTTCGAACGTGCTCTCGCAACTCTGGCGTAATAAAGAATCCAGAGGGGTGATTATTCAGATTTTTACCATGGTGATTGTTTTCGGCCTGTTGGCAGTCATTGCCCGCAATGTCGTCATCAATCTCGAGGCGGTCGGTAAGGAATTTAGCTTTGACTTTTTGTTCTGGCCCGCCGGCTACGACATTGGGTTCTCTCCATTTATCGAGTACACAAATAAATCGACACACTTTATGTCCGGAGTGGTCGGCCTTCTAAATACCCTCCTGATTGCTTTTTGGGGTTGCATCCTGGCGACGATCCTAGGGTTCGTCATCGGCATCATGCGCTTGTCAAGCAATTGGCTTGTGAGTCGGGTGTCTTACGTTTTTGTAGAATTCGTTCGAAACGTTCCTGTTCTTATTCATATCTTGGCGATTTATGCGATCGTCGTCACGATCTTACCTTCGACCAAACAAGCAATAAGTCTTGGCGGCGATCTATTTTTTCTATCGAATCGAGGGTTTTATATCCCTGCGCCTATTTTTGAATCAGGTGCCGGTTGGGTTGGCATCGTCCTACTGATCAGCATTGGCCTCGTTATCGCTTTCAAACGCCGGGCAAAACGAATTCAGGATAATACCGGAAGGATTTACCCCGTCTTTTGGATCTCGCTCGCCATCCTAACCGTACTGCCCTCTTTAGCGCTGGTTGCGATGGACACGCCTATCTCCTGGGATATTCCTGCCCTAAAAGGTTTTAATTTCCAGGGCGGGATGGCGGTAAAGCCCGAATTTATAGCGCTTTGGCTAGGCCTGTCCTACTACACAGCGGCTTTTATTGCAGAAATCGTTCGGGCTGGAATTCTTGCGGTGAGCCATGGCCAGACTGAGGCCGCGCACGCGCTCGGCGTCCGCCCGAATCGAACGTTGCAACTCATTATTATCCCACAGGCGCTTCGAATTATCGTACCGCCCTTATGTAGCCAGTACCTTAACCTGACGAAAAACTCGTCCTTGGCAATCGCCATTGGATATATGGATATCACCGCAACGCTTGGCGGTATTAGTCTGATGCAAACAGGAAAAGAAATGGAGACGATGTTAATCGTGATGGGAATCTATCTTATTATTTCTCTACTGATTTCAAGTTTCATGAACTGGTTTAACAGTCGCATCAAACTGACTGAGCGCTAGGTCGATACCATGACAAAAAGCTTCAATCCTCAAAGCTACGAGCCCGGTACACATCCGGACCTCCCACCGCCGGCCATTACGACGGGCTTGATCGGCTGGATAAAGACCAATCTCTTTTCATCACCGCTCAATACCGCACTGACCCTGATTTCACTTTGGTTTTTATGGCAAATCTTGCCCTCATCGATCCATTGGCTGTTTACCGGCGCAGTCTGGTCTGCAGTCGACCGAAAGGAATGCTGGGCGATGATGGACGCGCCAAGAGACGGCGCCTGCTGGGCTTTTATTCGAGGGAGTCTGGAACTATTTCTTTACGGCTGGTACCCAGAGCCAGAACGTTGGCGCGTCAATCTTACATTCATCCTTTTCGGAGCCGCTGTCTTCGGCGCGTTACGTGAAAATATTCCCGGTAAAAAGTATTGGTTAATGTTCGCGGCAGTCTTTCCATTTCTTGCGGCGTGGCTTCTGTTTGGCGGGTTTGGCCTTGAGCCAGTCCCGACAGGCAAGCTGGGCGGCATTCTCCTGACGCTGGTTGTCGCCGTCACAGGCATTTCTTTTTCTCTTCCGTTAGGGATAGCTCTCGCCCTTGGCCGCCGTTCACGCTTACCCGTGCTGCGAGCGATCTGTGTCATATTCATCGAGTTTATTCGCGGTGTGCCACTCATCACCCTCCTTTTTGTCGCATCAACGATGTTGACCTATTTCTTACCACCAGGATCATCTTTCGACCTTTTGATGCGGGTCTTAATCATGGTAACGCTGTTTGCAGCCGCTTATATCGCAGAAGTGGTCCGCGGAGGCCTTCAAGGCTTGTCATCAGGGCAGTATGAGGCAGCCGACGCGCTCGGCCTGACTTACTGGCAATCGCA
Source organism: Pseudomonadota bacterium (assembly GCA_018672825.1). Classification (GTDB taxonomy): domain Bacteria; phylum Pseudomonadota; class Gammaproteobacteria; order Arenicellales; family UBA868; genus UBA868. The sequence goes on from JABHUE010000124.1 coordinate 11,254, forward strand.
TCGCCTCATTATTTTGCCTCAGGCTTTGAAAATCTCAATCCCGGGAATCGTGAATACCTTTATCGGCTCCTACAAGGACTCAGTTCTTGTCCTCATTATTGGCATGATGGATATATTGGGACTCGGTAGAGCCCGTTTGAATGACCCAGACTGGCTAGGACTTGCTCCGGAGCTTTACATCTTTATTTCTCTATTTTTCTTTGTGAGTTGCTTCGCGATGGCGCGCTATTCGTTGAGCCTAGAAAAGAAACTTGAAACTGGCCATCAATCCTAAGAGACCATGACAACGGATCATTAATATGAATCAGGACTCAAAAAACGCTTCAAAAACTGAAGATTCAATCATCTCAATCCACGGGATGCATAAGTGGTTTGGCGATTTTCATGTCCTCAAAAATATTAATCTTGAAGTCGGTCGCGGCGAACGCATTGTGATTTGTGGACCATCCGGCTCCGGCAAGTCGACACTGATTCGATGCATTAATCGCCTGGAAGAACATCAGCAGGGCGATATCGTTGTCGAAGGCACTGAACTGACAGAAGATCTGAAAAACATCGATATTATTCGTTCTGAAGTTGGAATGGTCTTTCAGCAATTTAACCTCTTTCCGCATCTCACCGTTCTAGAGAATGTGACGCTGGCGCCTATCTGGGTTCGAAAATTACCGCGCGCTGAAGCCGAAGAGCAGGCAATGAGTTACCTCGAACGTGTCAAGATTCCTGAGCAGGCAAGTAAATACCCGGGGCAACTTTCAGGCGGCCAACAGCAGCGTGTTGCAATCGCACGATCGCTTTGCATGAATCCGCGCATCATGTTATTTGATGAGCCGACCTCTGCTCTCGATCCTGAGATGATTAAAGAAGTGTTGGATGTCATGATCGAACTGGCCGAAAGCGGTATGACGATGCTCGTGGTCACCCATGAGATGGGTTTCGCAACTGCGGTCGCCCACCGCGTGATTTTTATGGATGGTGGCGAAATTATCGAAGAGCAGCCGCCTAAAGCATTTTTTGAAGATCCCCAGCACGACCGGACAAAGTTATTTCTCAGCCAAATCCTGCACCACTAGACTTATTGGGTCAGGCTTGACTTGGACTGGTAGTGGTTTTGACCGCGTATCCGTCAATGCGCTGATGAAGCGGGCTGTTGCGCGGAAAATGGGCGAGCAAAAACTCCATTTGATCTGCAAGAATAGTCCGACCGGACAGAAATATGTACTCGGCATGAGTCGGCACAAAAGGCACTGCGACTAACTCCATCCCTGCTTCCTCGGGCATTCGATCGCCCTTGTGGTGGTTACAACGCTTGCAGGACGTTACCACGTTTTGCCATATATCCCGACCACCTCGACTCAATGGCGCGACATGATCTCGTGACAGGCTGTCATGATTAAAGCGCTGCCCACAATAGAGACACAGATTGCCATCACGGCGAAATAAGGTAACATTATTCAACGGCGGCGCATAATTGGGAAGCCGTTTCAGGTGCGAGCGTGACCGCCCCGCCGTACAAATAATAGAATGAACTTCGATACGGCTCTGATGACCTGAGCGAGCATTAATACCGCCATTGACCGTATACAGGATTCGACCCATTGGATAAAGCACTTGTCCAAGGCAATCCAGTTTTACGGCCTCCTCAAAACCAATCCACTCGAGCGGCATACCTCCTATATCGGTTCTTAACACTCTCAGGCTTAGATCGATCATCATTTCTCCAGCGAATATCAAGCCTTAATGTGCTTTAAAAGACAAGACGAATCAATACCCCGCGCTAACCTGAATCATCAGCCCATTGACCCTGTCGTAACCGTGGAACAGGGGCCTCGTCAATCGGAAGATGGACAATCGCGGCTAACACACCCATCACCACACCCATTTGCCACATAAGATCATACGAGCCTGTCAAATCATGCAAATAACCCCCGAGCCAGACTCCGATGAAGCTACCGATCTGGTGACTTAAAAACACAAATCCAAAAAGAGTCGCCATGTAACGAATCCCAAAAACTTGCGCAACAATTCCGACCGTTAACGGGACCGTAGAAAGCCAAAGAAGGCCCATCGTGCCTGCGAAGATATAGATCACCAGAGCTGTTTTTGGAATGAGTAGAAAAATAAAAAGCACCACCGCCCTTAATCCATAAATCCCACTCAGTCCGATTTTCTTGCTAAAACGTTGACCATAGAATCCTGATAATACCGACCCCAGAATATTAAATATGCCAATCAAAGAAATCGCGATTGCGCCGACCATTGGGTCCAGTGAAAGATCGGTCACATAGATTGGCAAATGAACAGTAATAAATGCGACATGGAAACCGCAAACAAAAAATCCTCCGGTCAAAAGCAAAAATCCACGATGCCCAAACGCCTCCTTGATGGCGCTAAAACTGTTTGAATGCACAACATTTTCCTCTCGAACCCTCGGGTCGTTGGGCAAAAGAAATGCGAGTGGCAAGATGGCACAAACTGTTAATGCGGAGAGTACAAGTGAAAAACTCCAACCGTAACTTTCAATGACCGCTTGCGTTATTGGTGAATAGACCACCTGACCCACTGATCCGGCAGCTGTCCCAAGACCAAAAACCAACGAACGACGTTCTATCCCGACTACGCGAACCATTGCTGCCGTTGCCAAAGAAAATGCAGTGAAAGCCACCCCGGTACCAACCAGAACCCCACCCGCTAGATGCAGTGCGCCGGCGCTATCAGCCATTGTGACCCCAAAGGTACCGAGCGCATACACGATCGCTCCAAGACCAATTACAACGACTGGACCAAATCGGTCGGCAAGCATGCCTGATAACGGTAAACACAAACCCCAGAAAAGATTCTGCAACGCCATCGCAAAAGCGAAGGTCTCGCGAGGCCAGTCCATTTGTTCGGTAATTGGCCCCATATAGAGGCCATAGCTTGACCGCGCTCCAAACCCAATGAGAGAGATTAGACACCCTCCTAGCAAGACGACGAGGGGCGTCTGCCATGACTTTGCCGAGAGACGGTAATCCGTTGAGGACATTTGATTTAACTCCGCATTGCAGTACTTTGTTGAAGGATGATCAAGTAACTGCATCGCCTTGATCTTTCAAATATATAATTAGGAATCACAACCTAACATCCTAATTTTAATGGAAACCTTCCCGATCGATTACCCTAGAGTTCTTGAGGCATTTGAATTTTTGCAAGACTGGGATGCTCGCTATCATTTTATTACCGAGCTCGGCGAAAAACTCCCGCCCTACCCTGACGATGAAAGACTCGAAGTCTATCTAGTGCCCGAATGCATGAGTACCGTTTATATCCGCGCACTCCGCGGTGAGGATGGTCAATATTCTTTTCGAGGCGACTGTGACACCTCCACGGTTAAAGGCGTCGTTGCAATTTTAATGGCCATGTTTAACGACAAAACAGCGAGCGATATCGGCGATTTTGATGCAGATAACGAATTTGAAAAACTCGGTCTATTCGAGCATCTGAGTCCCTCTCGTCATGTCGGCGTCTATGCCATGGTTCAGCGAGTGAAGCGCCAAGTAGCGGCAATCGAGGGATCCTATGGAAAAAGCGCTTAGCAGAATGCTAGCCACCCTAACTTCAACTAATAGAGTCGATGGTGGGCAGCTCGCCCCTTTTCCTTTTCTGAATTAAATCATCCAACCAGTCCGGATCCATTTCCGGCACTGAAGACAGCAGTAGCTCGGTATAATCTTTGTGTGGCGGTCGGAGGATATCTTCTTTTTTGCCTTGTTCAACGATCTTCCCCTGATACATAACAACGATGTTATCTGCAATCGCTTTGACTGTCGCTAAGTCATGAGTAATAAATAGATAAGAGACATTTAGATTATTCTGGAGATTCTGCAATAGCTCAAGAATGCCCTCAGCAACGAGTTGGTCAAGCGCTGACGTGACTTCATCACAGATGATCAGTTCAGGGTTTGCGGCGAGCGCACGCGCAATACATACCCGTTGTTTCTCACCACCCGATAACTGGCCGGGCAGGCGATCGCCGAAGTCCGCTGGCAATTCAATCTGCTCAAGTAATTCCCCAACACGAGCCCTCTTTGATGCTCCTTTCAAACCGAGATAAAACTCTAACGGTCGACCAATAATCTCTGCTACTTTCTGACGAGGATTCAGCGCAACATCCGGCATCTGATAAATCATCTGAATCGCACGAAGCTGTTCTTTGTCACGACCCGCTAACATCTTCGGTAACTCTTGATTTTCGAATTCTATGGCGCCAGATTGAGGTGGCAACAGGCCAGTGATTACTCTCGCCAACGTGCTTTTCCCACTTCCCGATTCACCTACCACCGCAACGGTCTTACCTTTCGGGACTTCCAGACTAATATCAGTCAGCACATCCTGATCGGCTCTTGGATAACGGGCAAAAATATTCTTGATCTCAAGGACGTGAGCATTTTCAGTTGCTTGTTTTTTATCTTCCCGAAGCGATCTCACGGCGAGCAGCTTTCGGGTGTACTCCTCTTGAGGACGGTCGAGTAGCGTGCGTGCATCCCCTTCCTCGACTAAATCACCGTGTCGCAACACCATAATTCGGTCTGCAACTTGGGCGACAACCGCGAGATCATGGGTAATGTAGATGGCCGACACGCCTCTTGCCCTAACCGCTTCCTTAATTGTGGACAGTACCTCAATTTGAGTCGTGACATCGAGCGCCGTGGTAGGCTCATCAAAGATGATCAGGCGCGGATCGCATCCCATGGCCATTGCTGTCATCGCCCGTTGCAACTGACCACCAGAGACCTGATGAGGAAATCGTCGCCCAATCTTATCTGGTTCAGGCAGATCAAGTTGCCCATAAAGATCAACGCCACGCCGTTCGGCTTCCTCTTGACGCATCTTTCCGTGTTGAACCGGCGCTTCTGAAAACTGATGAATCAATCTGTGAGCAGGATTAAAAGAGGCAGCGGCACTCTGTGCAACATAAGCGACCGTATCGCCTCTAATCTGCCGAAGACGGGAAGTCCGTGCGCCAACTAATTCCTCTCCGTCTAGAGAGATTGAGCCCGAAACAATTCGACAGCCTGGCTTGGTATAACCCATCGCGGCCAGGCCAAATGTAGATTTTCCCGCCCCGGACTCGCCAATCAATCCTATGATCTCCCCCTTGCGCAGACTCATGCTCAGACTTTTAACAATCGGCATCCAGACACCGTCGACTTCGGCCTCTATCACCAGGTCCTTCATGCTGAGCAAAATTTCACTCATAGTTCAATAGTCGCTCCTATCTCTCCATTTATAATGATGCAAACTTGAAGAGTTTTTTATAATAATTATTCTATTAGATATAAGATTACAACATTTATATCAATCCAGAAACCTCCATCGATTATGAAGCCCTACTTGCCTGACTTGCTCAACGATCTAGCGGCGGTATGTCGCGAATCTCAACAAGACTCCTTCATCTCGCTCTCGAAACAAATCGACGAAGTGCCAAGATCCCGTCTGCCCAACCCGTCAACTGAGGCCATTACAAGTCAAAAGTCTCTTGGTACCGCAATCTCAGGTATCCCGCCGGATCTATCTCTTCGAGTGTCAGGCTCAATAGCAGCCCAACAATCACCTTGGTCAGAGGCCAGTCGGGGAATCCCTGAATTCTTTGCCGGAGGCTATGCCTATTCGATACTGGTCGATGAGCACGGAACATGTGGTCCTGAGCCGATTCGCGTAGGCCTACTTCTTCAGCAAGACCATGTTGCATACCCCGGCCATGCTCATGACGCCGAAGAGTTTTACTTTATCCTCAGCGGAACTGCGACATGGCGCGTGGACGATCAAAGTTTTCAAGTCAGGCCCGGCGACCTCGTCCATCACGCCTCGGCGGCAATTCATGAGATGAATACCGCCGATGAACCGCTTTTAGCGATCTGGGCGTGGCGAGGAAATCTGGGAGGTCGATTCTGGTACGAGAGTAATCCGAGTATCGATTGCCCGTTATCCTAGACGCCGCTATCCAAAACAAACGCGCGCCCTAAAAGAACCCCAACTTACGCCAGGACGGAAGCAACTCAACCTCCCGTCAGTGGGGCCATCACGACCATCTCGTTACCCTCTACCAGAATAAAGTCATCTCTTTTTGCTCTTGACACCGCCTGGCCGTCAATAGACACGAGCCCTACCTGCTCAACCGGGATACCGAGCAAAAGAATTGCATCAGAAATGCTGGCACCGTCAGGCAACTCGAGCGCGTCAACCGAGCAAAAATCAATCAAGTGGCCGGTTACTCTTATCCCAATTCGCACGGGCGTCAACCAAGGCCAAGTCGACCTAGTGTGTCATCAGTTGGCACGCCGTCCTCAGACCAACCGCGAAGATCATAGTATTCCGGTAGCATTTTATCGAGCTCATTAACCTTTCCTTTAGCCGTGCCACTGGGCGCCGGATCCTTAAGGAGGCGCTCAGGCAATGTGTCATCTGCTTTTGTTAGGCCGGCGGCCAGATTGAACATTCGCTCAAGATTCCAAATACGTTCCCCAGATTTCATTAAGCGCTCGGCAGTCCAGTCGCCCTCGCTGTCGGCGTCTAACTGCGCCGCAAATTCTGGCGCACCCCACGCTCCCATGGTAAACATGCAAAGCCCGCTCGAATCAACGGCGGCCGTCCAGTCTTGAGATGTTTTGCATGGATCCGCCTTACCGTTACCCGTCTGGTCATCCATATCGACTTCAAACGTATCGTGCTTGAGATGGCAAGCACCCCGGTTGCCCGTCGCGTAGCCCAACCCCATCCCCTGTAACGCTCGGGAATCATACCCGGCAAACTCCTGGCCTTTGACCGTCATCGACAATTCGGGATGTCCGTATTTCTCGCACATTAGCCTAGATCCCAATCCCAGCATTACCCCAAATCCCTCTTGTTTACCTGTCTTTTCAGCCATAACTGTCAGCGCTTCCGCATTGCCAAAGTTCAAAGGCACGCCGTCGGTGTCCTCGGTGGTAATCACGCCCATTTCGAAAAGCTCCATTGCCGCCGCGAGCGTTACCCCAAACGAGATCGGATCAATTCCATGTTCATTCATGAGATAGCCAGCGAACGTACAGGCATCTATATCGTCCACTCCAATGACGGGCCCAAACGCAAACGCGGTCTCGTATTCAAGGCCGCCTGAAGCATGCCAATATTCTTTCCGGTTTTGGATAGTGAAGTGGTCTTGGCGGATGTGGGCAATGCGGCCGCAGGCGATCGTACACCCAAAGCAGGCTTTATTAGTCAATAGATTGGTGTGGCCCGTGTCGTCAGTTTTCATCATTGCTTTAGCGTCGACTTTGTCCGCCCCCTCAAACTGTACTTCCTGAAAATTTCGCGTCGGTAATCCACCAAACTCCTGCATGGTGTCCATCATCGCGTTGGTCCCGTATTTGGTTAGTCCTCCGGTGTGCTCAGCCAGGAGATTTTTCATTTCCTGGGTCACAGTCATGAATCGCTTCGGATCTTTTACTTTGACGCCGCCCGTGCCGCGTACCGCCACGGCCTTAAGGTTTTTCGAACCCATAACCGTACCAACGCCTGAACGGCCTGCCGCTCGGTGAAGATCATTAACCACCGAAGCGTAGCGCGCGCCTCGTTCACCCGCAATGCCGATCGTCGCAATCTTGAGCATCGGATTGTGATGCTGCTTCTTAATCCACTCGTCTGTCTCCCAAACGGTTTTGCCCCAAATCTTCTCGGCGGGTGCGAGACTTATCTCATCTCCTTCGATGAGCAGATAGACCGGCTTTTCCGACTGACCCTCCACAAGCAGTAAGTCAAATCCGGCATATTTAAGTTCTGCGCCAAACTTGCCGCCACTATTCGAGCAGGCAATCGCGCCTGTCAGCGGACTCTTGGTGATTACGGCATATCGTCCACTTGTCGAAGCATTTGTCCCCGTCAACGGGCCCGTTGCAAAAATTAAGACATTGTCAGGTGCCATGGCATCTGCTTTCGGATCCATATTTTCCCAAAGATATTTCGTACCCAATCCGCGCTCACCAATGTAATCCTTCGCCCATTCCATGTTGAGCGCCTCTGGCGTAATCTCGTGTGTGGTGAGGTTCACGCGCAAAATTTTTCCTTGCCAACTCATGACGCTGTCTCCTGATTTGATTGTTTCGCAGCTGCCGCCATTCGCCCTACGCCAGAGGCGCCAGCGTCGACGTAAGTAATCGCATCCGTTGGGCACGCCGCTACGCACTGAGGGTCTCCTCCGCAAAGATCGCATTTATCGACCTTTCCGCTAAAAGGGTTGAACTCGATCGTCCCAAAAGGACACGCTGAAACACAGGCTTTACAACCCACACAAGCCTGGGCACTAACCAGTTTTGCACCCAAATCACTATCAATGGATATCGCGTTCGTTGGACATGCTTTCATACACCACGCTTCGACGCATTGCGTACAGGTATAAGGCACTGATGTACGGCCATGCTCAAACTCGAACACCCGAATCCGAGAGCGGGCTGGAATAAACTCTCCTTCATGCTCAAAACTGCAAGCCATCTCACACTGCAGACATCCCGTGCATAGACTTGGCTCCATATGAAGCGATCGCTGCATATCACGACTCCTTTTAAAAATTTCCCGTTCGTTCTGTGGCCCAATTTACCAAAAAAAGATGCCTTCGTGACACTATCTTTACAAACCTCCCCTCTATAATTACTACTCCGTCACTATGGAAATTAAAACTGCATCCGGACTTGGAACTGATGCTTCTTAAAAATGAGCAATCTGAACGATAAACTAAGGCTACTTTTGGACGATCGCGGTCTTCTCACTGACACCGCTGACATTGAGCCGTACTTACTCGAGAGACGGAAAAAATATCAAGGACAATCTTCAATCGTTGCGAGACCAAAATCAGTTCAGGAAGTTAAATCCATAGTAGAAGTTTGCATCGAGGACGGTGTTTCGATTGTGCCGCAAGGTGGCAATACCGGCTTATGTGGTGGGGCCGTGTCGGAATCTGGCCAACTTGTTCTAAGTCTGGAGCGCCTAAATCAGGTTCGGGAAATCGACAGCGCGAATAATACGATCACCGTCGAAGCCGGATGCATCCTGGCCAATATCCAGAACACTGCCCAGGACGCGAGACGATTCTTTCCAGTCAGTCTTGCGGCAGAAGGGAGTTGTCAAATTGGAGGAAACCTTGCAACAAATGCCGGAGGGATCAATGTTCTTCGATACGGAAACACTCGTGAACAAGTGCTCGGGTTGGAAGCAATATTACCCAACGGATCGCTTTTCTCAGATCTAGCAGGCTTGCGGAAAGACAACACGGGATATGATCTGAAACAATTACTCATTGGGTCAGAAGGGACCCTAGGGATCATAACTGCAGCCACCTTAAAACTTTATCCATATCCGGATCACAACGTCACCGCATTTGTTGCACTGAAAGATCTTGAGGCCAGCATTTCTTTTCTCGGCCTCGCAACTGAACTCAGCGGTGGCACCCTGTGTAGTTTTGAACTGATTCCACATATTGGACTCGAATTTGCCTGCCGTCACATCTCAACCTGTGATCCTCCCCTCTCTTCAAAGCATGATTGGTACGTTTTACTCTCCCTGCAGACAAGTGGATCCACGATTGATCTAGACGAAACTCTCGAGACTTTGCTCCAAAGCGCCCTTGAGGCAACCCTTATCGCTGATGCCGTTCTAGCCGCTAATGAGTCACAAGCCGCGCGGCTTTGGAAAATTCGAGAAGGCATTGTGGAGGGGCAATTGTTCGAGGGCGGCAGTATCAAACACGACATTTCGATACCTGTTTCAAAAGTGCCACGATTTATCACTGAAGCATCAAAAGCAGTTAGTCAACGAATACCCGGAATAAGACCTTGTCCTTTTGGGCACGTGGGGGATGGAAATATTCATTTCAATCTCTCCCAACCCGTTTCAATGAGCAAGGATGAGTTTCTTTCAAGATGGGAGGAGATCAATGAATTAGTTCATGATATCGTTGATCACATGGGCGGCTCTTTCAGTGCTGAGCATGGTATTGGCATACTCAAACTCAATGATATGCAACGCTATAAGAATAATGTGGCACTCAGAACGATGCACACGATAAAAAAAGCACTTGATCCTGAAAATCTTTTTAATCCCGGCAAAGTTCTACCTCGCTCCTGAATGCCTATTCTTGTCCAACCCATACCGACCGACCGTTTCCCTAAAAACGGAGCTGATGTTGTCATTGTTGGCGGTGGCATTATTGGCGTCAGCGCCGCTTTGACATTAGCCGAGCGGGGAGTATCTGTAGTGCTCCTGGAGAAAGGTGAAGTTGCCGCCGAACAATCTTCAAGAAATTGGGGCTGGTGTCGGCAGCAAGGTCGGGATCCCCGTGAATTACCACTGATCACTGAATCCTTAAAACGCTGGCGACTGATGGACAAGCGTATTAATAGTCGGACCGGGTTTAATCAATGCGGCACCTTGTACCTAGCGGACTCGGAAAAATCATTGGAGAAGCAGAGCCAATGGCTGGAATTTGCCAAACCTTTTCCAATCGGTGCAAAAGTTATTCGAACCAAGGCGGTCGAAGCCCTGCTTCCAGGTTGCGCAAGAAAATGGGAAGGCGCGCTTTACTGCGAGAGTGATGGTCGGGCAGAACCCTTTATGGCTGTGCCCGAAATGGCAAAAGCCGCTCGGGCGGCCGGTGCAACAATACTGACACAAACAGCCGTTTATGGTCTCGAAACCGAAGGCGGAAACATTTCGGGTGTGGTCACTGAAAAAGGAACGCTTCGAACATCTTCGGTCTTAATCGCAGCAGGCGCATGGTCGCGACTTTTTTGCCGAGCGCACGACTTGCGTCTCCCCCAGCTTAAAGTGCGCTCTTCCGTGCTAAGAACTGGTTCGTTTAGTAATGGGCCGACCACGTCAATCAGCACACCCGAATACTCGATTCGCTATCGGACGGATGGTGGTTACACCGTTGCGGATGGTGCCAGAAGCAAAATTTATTTTGACCTAACTCCAGATGCGTTTCGCTTGTTGCCACAATTTCGCAAGCTTGCGTGGATGGTGCGTGCCCACATTTCGATGCGCCTAGGTGATCGCTTCAGTATCGAATGGCAAGAAAATCGCCAAAATCTCTTGAACGTGTTGGCCAGAAATCGCGTTCTCGACCCAAAACCGCTCACAACGCCGTTAAATAAAGCGCATCGCGCACTTATTCGAGATTTTCCCGGACTCACTAATATCCCTATCCAGGAACAGTGGGCGGGAATGATCGACGTTACCCCAGACGCTGTTCCCGTTATTTCAGGGGTCGACCGCTGCCCGGGGCTTTTTATTGCAACTGGTTTTTCAGGTCACGGCTTCGGGATTGGACCCGGTGCCGGTGAATTGGCATCTGATCTGATTACGAATCAACAACCGCTTGTCGACCCCAGTCCGTTTCGGTTTTCAAGATTTAGTGACGGTTCAGAAATCGACCCCATTGTCGGAATCTAAACGACCATCTGGAGCAACTGCCCCTCACTCCCTAAAGCGATTAACTTCTTCCCCGCGAAATCTGGCAACCCTGTTCATTGGCGGGAGAGATTCGTCATAAAAGAAATTCGGCAGATCATCATCATCGTCTGTAAAACCCGCCTGACGGTTGAACTCATGCTCAAGGCGTAATGTTTCAATACCGATTTCGTCATAAAAGGATTTAGAGAAATCTGTACCAAGCGCATTGTTCATCGCATCAATAATAAAGTCGGCGTTTGTGTCGGTAACGACCCGGCCAAAGATGCATATGCCCAACGAATCCGAAGCCGCCATCACGCGCTGCGCTTCAAAACTGGCTGCAACAATTTGAGAAGCATCCATCTCGCGACAATCAAGTTTAGGAAGATTGCCGGCGGTATGATCGGCGCCTTGCGCCGTCATCATCATCGTGACCCCGGTGCCCTCAACAACGCGAGGGTCATAGGCGCTGATCGCCTGCTGCTTGATCACCGGAATCCGAGCGGCACCATAATGTTTCCCAACACGGGCTGTACCCTGTGCCCAAATCTTGCCTTGATCGGTTCCCTTTTTGATCTCGTCAAGTACATCCAACATAAACTGAACGTCTCCAAATTGCCCCTCTCCGACATCCATGAGAACCGCAATCATTGCACCGGCCTCAATCGTGTCGATTCCTAGATCATTGGCCGCAAAGTTAACATGCGCGAGCTCATCCGGATCTGTTAATCCGCAGTTAGTGCCCATTAAACCAATGGTCTCGTATTCCATTGGGGACACAATTTCCTTGCCATCTTTATCGACGTAGACGTTGCTGCATTCAATTGTGCATCCCGGCATACAGGCGTGAGCGGTTTCGCCGCCTCGTTCCAGATTCTGCTCGCGGATAAACTCACCACCCATGCGCATGACTTCTTTCTCAGGATCCGCTAACTGCCCAGAGGAAAAATTCTTAACCGGAAGTCCGCCAAGATAATTCTGGGTATCAGCCATCATCGCTGTCCCATAAGTTTTCATGTTTTGCGCAACCTCATCCTCTTTGAGCAGGGCGTTGTAATGCTTAACGGCTCCAATGACTTTTTTTCGGTCGTGTAGCTTGGGCATCTTATGAAGGTCCACAACAATCGCCTTCACTCTTTTTACGCCCATCACTGCCCCTACACCCCCCCGGGCCGCAAGCCTTGAAGGCCTAAGATCGGTATCACTAAATGATATTCCCGAGAGCAACCCACCGTACTCCCCAACCGGGCCGCATAACGCAAGACTCACTTTTTTTCCAAATCGTTCATGCAATTTAGCCGCACATTCGAAGTTCGATAAACCGAGAAGGTCATCAGCAGACGAAAATGTGACCTCGCCCTCAACCGTAATACGCATTAATGTCCACTCTTTACAAGCGCCATTTAGAGTCAGGCCGGCAACCGACAGCTGTCCCAACGCAAATCCGAAACTGCCCCCTGCATTCGCTTCCTTGATTCCGCCCGTCAGCGGGCTACGACAGCCTACGCTGATCCGATTCGCGTTAGAGAAATTAGTGCCCGCAAATGGTCCGACCGAAAAAATGAGAGGGTTTTCTTCCGAGAGAGGGTCCACATGAGCGGCACCACAGGCAACCAGTTTTTCGGCAATCAAATAACGACCTGCTTTAGCAACTTGCTCGCCTGACAGCGTCTCTCGCCGCACGTTCTGGTCGGCGAGGTCAATATGTAAATAATCTCTCATTGTTTCTCCTGAATTTTCCCGAGGCTAGCGTTTTAACGCACGCCATACTAAAGGTACAGTAACCACGGCTAAAACGACTTTGAAAGCCTCAGCCAGTAAAAATGGTGTGAGTCCCAACGCGATTGCTTTTGAGAATCCAACAACGCCTGACAACCAGCCGACCCCTAGTGAAAAAATAATAATTTCACCGATTAACATAACGCCCATTACGCTGAACGCGGTTTGCCCCCAGCCCTTGCTCACCAAGAATCCGACCACTGACATCGCAATTACAAAACCAAACAAATAACCACCCGTCGGTCCAAGTAAGTACGCCGCTCCAACTCCAGTTGCGAACACGGGCAATCCCAATGCACCCTCAAGCAGATAGAGCGCGCCAGTGAGAAATCCCAGTTTAGGTCCATATGCGATTGCGAGAACAAGCACAACGAAGGTCTGCATAGTCATTGGGACCGGCCAAAACGGTACCTGGACCTTGGCGGATATCGCAAGTAAACACGTGCCGGCGAGCGCCAGCAATATTTGTGCGGTTCTTGAATTACGACTGACAGGCCAGAGTTCTGAGACGATGGAGGCTTGCATAGGTCATCCTCATATAGCTTGGTTAGTATCAATTAAGTCGCACTATCGACTGGGAAGTGATCGCCAGGTCAAATGCGGCCTGTATTGTCCGATGACTTGGGTAATCTGTCAAAGCGAGGTCAGATTTTTCATCTTAAGCTCTGCTTCGGCGAACGTTATCCCAACGCCTTGATGTACTGGTCCCGGAAATCCAAGCCAACCTGTTCAGAAAAAGCATCACTCAGCGAACCGGTGATTGGGCCTGGAATATTTTGCTGACCCTGATTAAGAACAACACCATCATAAGATCGCACTGGGCAAATACAAAAACTAGTTGACGTAATAAACGCTTCGTCGGCTTCTTTAGCCTCATCCGGCAAGATATCCCGTTCCTCAACTTTGATTCCGAGTCTCTCAGCCTGCGCGATGACAACTTCACGACTAATACCGGGCAGGACGAAATCGACCCTTGGGGTCGACAAGACGCCGTCTCTCACGATAAAGATATTGCTCCCGATTCCCTCGGACAAAAAGCCACGAGTATCCAGCAACACGGCCCAAGCATGACCAGACTGTTCACGGACTTCGAGGTCCGCCAAAACAAGGTTTAAATAATTATGGCTTTTGATATTCGGATCGAGACATTCCGGCGGCACTCTTCTGGTGTCCGGCGTGAAAATATCAAGTCCATCACGAATCATAGGCGCGCGAGCTTTTAAGGGGAGTGGAGTGCATTCAACAATCACAGTCGGGCCTGAACTCTGCCAGAGCTCGCCCCCGACAATATTGAGCCCACGCGTCACCCTCTGCATGATCCAGTAATCCTCTCCAGGTCTGAGAAGGTCGCGGTTCTTTTCGAGCACCTCATGGGTAATCTCGATCATCTTGGACTGAGACAAACCGGGATTAATTTTTGCTTTATCAAGGGAATTAAATAAGCGACTAATGTGGGCCTCTAGTCGAAAAATGCTACCGTCAAAAGTGCGTTCTGCATCAAACACCGCGTCACCGAGCACAAACCCACGATCCCTAAAAGAAACACATGCCTTGGATTCAGGCAGAAATTCCTCATTGACATAAACCACTCTTTCCATGAACCGACCTCCCTAAGAGGTTGCTAAACGTTCTGCAAATAGCGCCTTAGTGATCATTCAATAGGCACCTCGAACTCAACACCACATTCAGCCGCTGCATCAATCAACCATCGGCAGACATGATCAGCAAAACTTCGTCGCACCACGATATCCACCGCCCTCACCCCACGCCCATCGTCATTGCTGACGCTTGTTAAAAGCACATTGGTGTGCGCAAAAACAGTCTGGGCGCACTGCCGAGGTTTAAACGCCCTCGGGTGAAGATCAAGCGGGCAGGCTGAAGCCAAGACATCCCGCCAAGCGTGACCTCCGGCTCGAATAATCGTTTGTCCGCCCGATAGATCGACAACCGCACTATGGGATTCCAAAAATTGATTTTGGAACTCCACTAGAACATCTTGATCCGCTAAACCGATCAGCAGCCATTCATCTGGGCCGAGCCAGCAGACCTGCCATTCTGAGCTTTCTACCACCGCGTTTGGCGCCAGCGGAAGATCAATCCCCAACAACGAAGACGCGCAGATCATAAATTTAGAATCATTCGCGTCCCCGCGAAGATTTACATGAGTCTTAAACGGTATTTCCCGCATTCGAAAGCCAATTTCCCCGCTGACACCCGGCGCAGAGATCGGCTGTAAAATTTCAATTAGTGGAGACTGAGACATGCTTATGATCGGACCCTTAACGAGCAAGCCCCAGAATCGCTCTCGCTTCATCCGGGGACGCAAGATTTCTATCATATTCGGCAGCGACGTCCGCAATTAAACTCACCAACGCCGCGTTATTTGCGGCCAACGTATCTTTATTCAATTTCACATTATCTTCAAAACCGGTTCGCGCATGCCCACCTAACTCGAGACTCCATTTATTAACTTCGAACTGGTTTCGACCAATGCCCATCGCGCTCCACGTTGCGCCAGGCGCAAGGGACGCCAACTCATCGATTAAAAATTCAAGCAATTTTCTTCGAACCGGCATAGCGCCGGGAATCCCGAGAACAAACTGAACATGAATTGGGGAGGATATCGCGCCCGACTCAGACATTTTGATCGCGTTGTACAACATTGCCGCATCGAAAACCTCGATCTCGGGTTTTACGCCGTAAACCTTCATTTCACCCGCGAGCTCGTCAATCAGCTGAGGCGGATTCTCGTAAATCATCCCTGGAAAATTAACAGACCCGGTTGCAAGAGATGCCATGTCCGGCTTGAGATACAGCATACCCCCTCGCAGGCTTGCCGCTCGACCACGACCACCTGTAGAGAATTGAATGATCATATTCGGGCAGTGTTTTTTAATCCCTTCTTGCACCTCGGAAAAAAGATCTGGATCTGAAGAGGAATCCTCTTGGGAGTCACGCACGTGAATATGGACGAGAGAAGAGCCTGCCTCAAACGCTTCGTGAGTGGACTCGATCTGCTCGCTTGGGGTGACAGGTAACGCGGGATTGTCTTTTTTGCGTGGCTGAGATCCAGTGATCGCCGTGGTGACAATGATGGGCGTGGTCATGACTTACTCCTTTGATTTTCAGGATCATAAAAAACCGGATCAACGATGACGGCGGGTACGATCTGGTCGTCCATCAATTGCGCAAAAATAGTTGAGCCCATTCGAGTTCTTCCCCCTTTTACCAACGCTAATGCAATCGAGCGTCCAAGACTCGCACTGTAATAGCTTGAGGAGACATGACCCATCATTGGAACCGGTCGAGATTGTTGGGGTGAATTGACGAGTTGTGCGCCCTCCGGCAAGACGGTCTTCGAATTGTCAGTCAATAAACCGACTAGCTGTTTTCGGTTCGAGCGCAGCGTGTCGGCGCGAAATAAAGAACGTTTGCCAATAAAGTCCTTGTTTTTCGACACAATCCAGTCCATCCCAAGATCATTTGGCGTCACTGATCCGTCGGTATCCTGGCCCACAATTACATAACCTTTCTCGGCCCGCAGCACGTGCATGGCTTCGGTGCCATAAGGCGTAATATCGTACGCTCGTCCTGCATCCATAATCGTTTGCCAAAGTGTCATTCCATAATTTGCGTTTACACTAATCTCAAACGCAAGCTCTCCGCTGAAGCTGATTCGGCTAATTCTCGACGAGACGCCTCCAATTTTTCCTTCGCGCATACTCATAAAAGGAAACGACTCGGAATCGAGTTCAACGTCACAACCCGCGGCATGAAGCACCGCCCTTGACTGTGGCCCGGCTACGCTCATGACCGACCACTGATCTGTTACCGAGGTCAGGTAAACCTGTAGATCAGGCCACTCAGTTTGCAGCCAGCGTTCCATCCAGCCCATCACGGCCGCTGCGCCGCCGGTTGTTGTGGTCATGAGATAGTGATCAGGCGCGATACATGTGGTTACACCATCATCCATCACCATGCCGTCTTCACCAAGCATAAAGCCATAACGACACCGGCCCGGTAAAAGGTTCGTCCAGCCATTGGTATAAATTCGATTTAAAAGTTCAGCTGCATCTGGCCCCTGGATGTCTATCTTGCCAAGCGTGGATGCATCGAGCACACCAACGCTGTCTCGGGTCGCAAGGCATTCCCGATTAACCGCATCTGACATCGATTCACCCGATCTCGGATAATACCAAGGGCGCTTCCATTGACCGACATTCTCAAACAGAGCGCCGCGCTTGACATGCCAAGGATGAATCGCCGTCTTGCGTACGGGATCGAAAAGTTCCGGCCCGAGATTCCGACCCGCAATCGCTCCAAAAGTAACGGGGGTATAGTTCGGTCGGAACGTGGTTGTCCCCACATCTCCCGGCTCTTTATTTAAGGCCTTCCCCAGGATCGCAAGGCCGTTGATATTACCGAGCTTCCCCTGGTCAGTACCAAAGCCCAGCGCCGTATAACGCTTGACATGCTCAATCGATCGATAGCCCTCGCGTGCTGCCAGCCGGATGTCTGAAGCAGTCGCATCGTTCTGATAATCAACAAACTTTTTAGTGCGTCCGCCATCAAGAATATTTGCCGGAACCTCCCATAATGCTTCGATTGGTGCGTGCTGTCTGTGATCAGTCGCAGGGATATCAACTCCCGTTGCCGAGAAACCACGTGCATTAGCGGCCGCAAGGGCACCTTGAACGCCCTCGCGTAAACAATCACCAAGATCAAAAGTGCCATTGCACCCGCCCACGGAGCGCTCTTTCTGAACCGAGGCGCCGGGTAAAAACGCAGCCACCCGGCTGTCGAAAACAGGCTTGGCGCCAGACTGCGAATGCAAGTGAACCACCGGGCTGAGGCCACCCGACAGCGCAAGTATCTGACAATCGATCATGCCTTTATGCGCCGTCAATTCGCCAGTTGATTTGGACCACCTCGAAAGCTCGACCCTATTAAGCCCTTCGCTACCCGACCGGGCAGACGAAATTACATGACCCTTGTAAACAGGGATTCCAAGCGCTTCTGTCTCTCTGGCAACGGAGGCACCCGGAGACCTGCGAGAGTCCACGATAGCGACAACCTTCATCCCGGCCCAGGCCATATCGATTGCCGCCTGGTACCCTGAGTCGTTATTTGTAAAAACCACGCCCGTT
This sequence comes from Pseudomonadota bacterium, assembly GCA_018672825.1. Taxonomy (GTDB): domain Bacteria; phylum Pseudomonadota; class Gammaproteobacteria; order Arenicellales; family UBA868; genus UBA868. Next base: position 29,640 of record JABHUE010000124.1, read on the forward strand.
CGTCCTGGAGCGACCCCGTACCGCCGAATATAGGTTGTAACTGCAGAGGACAACATCACGCCAGGTAGATCATTTCCGTCAAAGACCAGGGGTCGTTCTATCGCACCCGTGGCCAGGACAACTTCTCCGGCACGAACCCGCCAAAGGCGCTCTCGACTCATTCGCGGGTCGCTGTCCCCCGATGCAAGGTGATGAGTCCGACGCGAATTGATCGTCAAAAAATTATGATCGAAATAACCGACGACCGTCGATCGATTTAGCAGCTTCACCTCGGGAAAGGTCCGCAACTCATCGACTATCTTTTTAACCCAGTCAACGGCTCTCGTTCCGCCAATCGTGGAAGACGCGCTGAGGAGACTTCCGCCAAACTGGGCTTGCTCATCCGCCAAAATCACCCGCGCGCCTGACCGGGCGGCTGTCAGTGCCGCAATGAGTCCCGACGGTCCCGCACCAACAATCAAGACGTCGCAATGAATATGGCGCTTGTCATAAATATCCGGATCAGGAAACTCCGGCGTTCGACCCAAACCCGCCGCTTTCCTAATAAAGTGCTCATAACGCATCCACGCCGACCGGGGCCACATGAAGGTCTTGTAATAAAAACCCGCTGGAAGAATGCGGGAAAACATACTGTTGATCGCCCCAACATCATGCTTGAGGCTCGGCCACCCATTCACCGTTTGCGCTGACAAACCCTCATACAGTTCAACCTGGGTCGCTCGAAGGTTGGGCGTGCTGTAACCGGCTTCTCCAACCTGAACGAGCGCGTTAGGCTCTTCAGCGCCCGCGCCTACAATTCCTCTGGGTCGATGATACTTAAAACTGCGCCCAAACAGTCTCACGCCCTGCGCGAGAAGTGCTGAGGCCAACGTATCTCCGGGGTGACCGGTGTATGTCTTTCCGTTAAACCGAAACCTAATACTTCGCGAGCGATCAATTAAACCGCCGCGCGACAGACGCCTCGCGCCACTCACGAAGGGTCTCCCGAGGGCGAATCTCCTGATCGGTAGACGCTCACAATCCTGTAGCTCACAGTATCGCGAATAACGTTAAACCAACGACGACAGCCTGCTGAATGGCACCATTGCTCGGCATGCTGACCCTTCTTATTGTCACGAAAAAAAAGGTAGTCACCCCATTCCCGATCATTGAGATTTTCTGGAGACAGCGGACGCACGATATGCGCCTCACCTCCATAGCTAAACTCATCCTGATCGCGTGAACCACACCAGGGGCATTCAATCTCAAGCAAGGCACAAACTCCAATTCATAAACTTTCTATTTGATTAATGGGCGACGCCAGCAGCGCCGTGTTCGTCAATGAGTGCGCCTGAATAAAAGCGATCAAGCTCAAAAGCCGCATTCAGTGGATGCGGTTCGTCGTTCGCAACGGTGTGCGCAAAAACCCAGCCTGACCCGGGTGTCGCTTTGAAGCCCCCCGTACCCCAGCCGCAGTTAAAGTACAGTCCGTCAACCGGGGTTTTGGAGATAATGGGGCACGCATCAGGGCATACATCAACAATTCCGCCCCACTGCCGAAGCATTCTGACCCGACTAAAGACCGGGAAAAGCTCGACGATTGCAGCCACATTACCCTCTATTATCGAAAAGCTCCCGCGCTGACCGTAGCCTGTGTAGGCATCGATACCCGCGCCGATGACAAGCTCGCCTTTGTCCGATTGGCTGACATATCCGTGAACGGCGTTTGACATCACAACCGTATCAAGGACGGGCTTCAGGGGCTCGGAAACGAGCGCCTGCAAAGGGTGACTTTCAACCGGCAGCCTGAAACCACCCATCTCCGCCAACACGCTTGCGTGTCCAGCCACCACCACCGCCACTTTTTTGGCCCCGATATAGCCGCGATTGGTCTCCACTCCCCGGACAGATCCGCTCTCTTGGCGAATGCCGGTCACCTCGCAATTTTGAATAATATCCACCCCGCTTGAATCAGCGGCGCGCGCATAGCCCCACGCCACGGCGTCATGCCTCGCGACACCGCCTCGGGGTTGGTAAGAGGCGCCCAACACCGGATATCGGGTATCGCCCGATATGTTCATGGCGGGGACTATCTCTTTGATTTGATCTGGCAGCAGGATTTCGCTGTCAATCCCATTCAACCGGTTGGCGTTCGAGCGTCGATAGATATCACGCATATCCTGCAACGTATGCCCCAAGTTCATTACGCCACGCTGACTGAACATCACGTTGAAGTTCAACTCTTGACTTAACCCTTCCCAAAGCTTGAGCGATTTTTCATATAAATGGGCCGACTCATCCCAAAGATAGTTCGATCGGACAATAGTCGTATTGCGACCTGTATTGCCACCACCGATCCATCCCTTCTCAAGGAGTGCAACGCGGCCAACATTATGCTCTGACGCTAGATAATAGGCTGTCGCGAGACCATGCCCTCCCCCACCGACGACTATTACATCGTACTCACCGGCAGGTTCCGGGCTTCGCCATGCTTCCGCCCAATCCTGATGATAATTAACTGCGTTTCGGGCCAGACTAAATACGGAATAACGATCTTTTTTCACACTGTTTCCGTCGCGATAGACTTTAAACAAATAGTGATGCCGCTAGGCGACACTTCCTCGGAGAACCGTACAGCAGGCTCATCCACTAGACGTCTACGTCTCAGACCTCACGGTAGACCGGAAAGCGAGAACAGAGTTCGAGCACTTTTCCTTTCACCGACTCTTCTACCGACTGATCATCGATGTTCTCGAGAATATCGCAAATCCAATGTGTAATTTGACTCATCTCGTCAACCCCAAAACCGCGAGTCGTACCCGCTGGTGACCCAATCCGAAGACCGCTGGTTACAAATGGGGACTGTGGATCATTAGGTACCGAGTTCTTGTTAACTGTAATGTTGGCGCGACCCAATGCCGCATCAGCGGCCTTGCCGGTCACGCCTTTGCTAATTAAATCAAGCAAGAACAGGTGATTATCGGTACCACCTGAAACAATGTCGAAACCTCTGTCCAAAAAGACTGCTGCCATCGCTCGCGCGTTCGCGATGACTTGCTCCCCATATGAACGAAACTCCGGTTGAAGCGCCTCTTTGAATGCAACTGCTTTACCCGCAATCGCATGCATTAGAGGACCGCCTTGAGTGCCCGGAAACACAAGAGAAGAAAGTTTCTTTTCAATCTCAGGGTTGGCGCGAGCCATTATCATGCCGCCTCTGGCGCCTCGTAATGTTTTATGCGTTGTGCAAGTCGTCACGTCTGCAATACCGAGCGGGCTGGGATATAAATCAACTGCGACAAGCCCGGTGACGTGAGCCATATCTGCCAAGAAATAGGCGCCAATGCTGTCGGCTATGTCCCGAAACCGCTGCCAATCTAAAAAACGGCTGTAAGCCGAAAAACCGGCAACTATCATCTTAGGCTTATGTTCTTTTGCCAACTGCTCTACTTGATCATAATCAATTTCACCGATATCTGTATTCAGTCCATACTGAACCGGCTGATAAAGTTTGCCTGAGAAGTTTACTGCCGCACCGTGAGTCAAATGACCGCCATGAGCCAAGCTCATTCCAAGCACGGTATCGCCCGGATTTAATAGCGCCATATAAACAGCCGCATTTGCGCCAGAACCGGAATGAGGCTGAACGTTGACATAATCAGCATTAAATAGTTGTTTTGCACGATCGATGGCGAGCTGCTCTGCGACATCAACAAATTCGCAGCCTCCGTAGTATCTTTTTCCGGGATAACCCTCGGCATATTTATTCGTAAGCACTGTCCCCTGAGCTTCCAGTACTCGTGGACTTGCATAGTTCTCCGAGGCAATTAATTCAATATGTTCTTCCTGCCGACGGCTCTCATTCTGAATGGCTTCCCAAAGCTCTGGATCAAAGTCTTCTATTCGATCATTGGTACTAAACATAGTTTCTTTTTCCGTTAAATTAGTAGTTGAATTGCTCGGCGAATAAGCCTGCCCGCACAGCGGTCGATTCTACCGGACTCAACGCCTCGACCCAATACACCTTTTAGTGCTATCGATCAAAGAATTTTATCGTCCCGGTTGACCCAGCGAGCAAGGCTGTAAAGTGAACGCTCCCCATGATAGTTAAGATGCTCCTCTGAGTAGCACCACTCCCTGCCAACGGGACAAGAAAGGCGGGACCGGCACACCAATCCGCAACCCGTTTGATCCTCAATCCGTCTCGAAACGCAGCCATTAAGATCTGGCAGCGCATCAGATCTAAGAGCGCTTGCCGGGCAATTCGAGATACAAGGCTTCTCAACACAGCTATCACAAGGCGAATGACGGATTCGAAACGCATTTGTAACCGGCAACTGAGACTGGGTCAAAAATGCGGCGCGATAAGCAAACCAGGGGCCGTACTGCGGATTGATGTCGAGCCCGAGCGGTGAAGGCGCACCCCACCCCAACGATCGCCCTATTTGCTGTAAGGGAATCAAGGTGTTGCCGGGATAAATGATCCGTGGTGATTGATCTCCCCAAAACAAGCGACTGACCTCGAGACTGGTTTCGGTAGAAAATTCATCAAACCGATCATCACCGAGTCGGTTATTTTCTTTTAAAAAGTGCCATAACGATGAGCCCGCCATGCCGAGTAAAACCAGTCGATCGTTGGGGTGAGTGGAAATTCCTGCTTGATCCCAGGCTTTTTGAAGCTCTCGATCAAAATCATCAACACAAATAATAGCGCGAAGATTCATCCCTCGATTCTCGAGCCAATCGTGTCCTCCCCGTATATCAGTATGATTGTTTTCAGCCATTAGAATCTGTGTTGTGGCAATAATCACGTATTACGCATACTATCTTTGAACCTCGATTGCATCAATTTCCTATCCATTTTGCAAAAATCGTATCAAGTAACGAAAATGCACCTTTACAAAGTTCGTGCGTCAACCCCATGGCCTCATCAAGATGTTGACTCATAGTCATTCCCGATGCGTGATTCATGGTCATCGAGGCGCAAGAGGGCTAGCGCCGGAAAATACGCTGAAAGGGTTCGCCCGCGCCTGTCAAATTGGGGTTGATGGTCTTGAATTGGATGTCTTAATTAACGCGGAGGAACGAGTGGTGATTCATCATGACCACAGACTTAATCCCGATTTAACACGAGACAACCAGGGGTTCTGGGTGGATACACCTACCCCTCTCATAAAAGATCTCGACACCGTGGAACTGAAATCCTATGACATTGGTCAAGTCAAACCTGGCTCTAAGACCCATCAGACCTTCCCAAGACAATATCCAAGCGACGGGGAGTCAATTCTATTGCTCAGCGACCTCGCGGAATGGTGGAAAAACCTGAAACCGGTCCGTCCCATCATTAACATTGAACTGAAATCCGACCCTGAGTGTCCTGATCATACCCCGCCTGTTAAAGATTACGTTGGGATCGTCATTGACGAAATAAAACGATTCGCTCTCATCGAGCATGTGTGGATACAAGCTTTCGATTGGTCTCTCTTGATCGAAACTAAGCGCCAATGCAAGGAGATCCCCACCGGCTTTCTCAGCGCTGAGCACGATGATGGCCCAACCATTTGGAGGGAAACACCGTCCCCGTGGCTAGCAGGATTCGATCCGTTCTGTCATAACGGAAAAGTCGCCGACGCGGTTGTCGCCGCTGGCGGGGACTACTGGGGCCCGTGGTACGGTGACTTGTGTCAACAGAGTGTGACTCACGCCAGGAATCTAGGACTGGGCGTTCACCCCTGGACACTCAATGAGTCTGCCGATATCAAAAAGACTTTGGAGTGGGGCGTGACAGGGATTACGACTGACTATCCGGATCTTGCCAGGGAAATCTTCCGCGCGAATCAAATAGCGGTGCCAGACGCCCTTGATTGCTCATCACATTGATGAACGAACATTGCCAATGAGTGAACCCATCATATCTGTTCGAAATTTAAGAGTATCCTTTGAGATGGCGACTGGAGAAATTGAGGTGCTCAAAGGCGTCGATTTTGATATTGGAAAAGCGAGCACCATCGCACTGGTTGGAGAATCCGGATCAGGTAAATCAGTTACAGCGCAGGCCATCATGGGAATCTTACCCTCTACCGCGCGGATCACCTCTGGCGAGATTACCTTTCGGGACCCTCGATCCGGATCCATAACGGAGATTTCAGCCCTCTCCCAAGATGATCCGACTCTTCGAAAAATACGAGGCGGGAAGATCTCTATTATTTTTCAGGAACCAATGGTGGCGCTATCCCCCTTGCACACAATCGGCGATCAAATCAGTGAGGCGCTTTTTTTGCATCAGGAAACGAGTCGGTCGGAAGGACTCTCGCGAACCGAAGCCATGCTTGATTTGGTCGGCTTTCCCAACCCTTCTCAGGCGCTCAGAACTTATCCGTTCGAATTGTCAGGTGGATTGCGCCAACGGGCAATGATTGCGATGGCTCTCGTCTGTCGACCTGCGCTTCTCATTGCGGATGAACCAACGACTGCACTTGATGTGACCGTGCAAGCCCAAATATTGAATTTGATCAGGGATCTTCAACATGATCTCAAAATGGCTTTATTACTAATCACTCACGATCTTGGCGTTGTCGCAAATATGGCTGAAGAACTCGTAGTCATGTATCACGGTAAGGTTGTAGAGAGCGGCTCCGCAAAGGATCTTTTTGAAAACCCACGTCATCCTTACCTGTCAGCGCTATTTAAGGCAGTGCCCCGTTTCGGTATGGACAAAGATGATCGACTCGTACCTGTTCGCCCCATTGACCAAAAACTGGGTGCACACTTCCAGAGAAAACCGGCCATCAAGTCCCAATCAAGCACACTTTTAACGGTTAACGGGTTGAGCAAACGTTTTACGATTCGCTCCGAAGGCTTACTTACTAAAGCGCCCTCAACAAGCATTCAGGCCGTGGATGACGTCAGTTTCGAGATAGCACAAGGCGAATGTCTTGGTCTTGTCGGTGAAAGCGGTTGCGGTAAAACAACGCTCAGCAAGATGCTCATGCGCGCATTATCGCCCGACTCGGGGAGGATTCAATATAGAGGGCCAGATGGTCCCATTGATATCCTCAGTCTTGAGGGCAGCGACCTTATGGCGATGCGAAAAAAAATGCAGTTGATCTTCCAGGATCCCTTCAGTTCATTGAGCCCCCGGATGACCGTGTTCGATATCGTTCGCGAACCCTTTGTGATCCACAACGAAGGTGATCTCGAAGCACAACGTGATCTCGTTCAGGAATTAATGCAACTGGTTGGACTCGATCCAAGATTTCTCAATCGTTACCCCCACAGTTTTTCGGGTGGACAACGCCAACGAATCAGTATTGCTCGCGCGCTTGCACTCCAACCTGAACTTCTCATATGCGATGAACCGGTGTCAGCATTAGATGTATCAATTCAGGCACAAGTGCTCAACTTGCTTAAAGATTTAAAAAATGAACTCGGACTCACTTACCTGTTTATCTCTCATAATCTGGCAGTGATCGACTATATCGCTGATCGAATTGCGGTCATGCATCGTGGTCGTATTGTTGAGATCGCGCCAAGGAGCGAACTTTTTTCGAATCCGACTCATCCCTACACACAATCTTTACTGCACGCCGTGCCTCACCCTGATATCGCCCGACCGCTCGACTTTAATGCTATTAGTGCCCTAGGCGGCAATGATCCCGACCGCTGGCCTGCTGTATTTCGTTTTGAAGCTGGCGAGAGCGCTAAATGGATCGATCTTGGCAATCAACATCATGTCCGTGCACATGCAACATAATTTCAGGAGATTGATTAAATTGAATAGCAGAGTGTTGGCGATTTTCGGCTTGGTGGCCGGGTTGATTGGCTCTATCACGGTGGTAAACGCAGAAGCCCCTCTGATCGCGGAACGGGTCTCGGCCGGTGACCTTCCTCCAGAGGCGCAGCGCCTACCCTTGAGCCCACTCAAAATCGACCTTCCTGCACTGGGTCAAACGATTGGACAGCAAGGCGGTGAAATTGAAATATTAATGGCAAGCAGTAAAGACACCCGAATGCTTACGGTTTATGGTTATTCGCGTCTCGTCGGCTTCAATCCTGAACTTGAACTCCAAAACGACATTGCGCTAGCAGTAGATATTGAGGAGGGTCGGCGCTTTACTTTTCATTTGAGACCTGGGCACCGTTGGTCTAACGGCAAACCGTTTACCAGTGAAGATTTTCGTTACTTCTGGGAAGACATCGCAAACAACGAAATGCTGTCGCCTTTTGGTTTGCCAGAAGATTTACTTGTTAATGGAAGTCCACCGAGAGTCGATATTATTGATCGCCATACTATTCGATACGAATGGCCTGCCCCCAACCCTTTATTCTTGCCCTCTCTCGCAGGGGCTCGGCCTTTATACATCTACGCGCCCGCTCACTATCTAAAGCAGTTTCATGGAAAATATGTTGACCCGGAAAAACTGGAAGCTATGGTTGACGAAGCTGGCGTCCGCAACTGGGCAGGTTTACATACCCGGTACGGGCATCAATACAAATTCGATAATCCGAATCTGCCGACTCTGCAGCCTTGGCGGTGCATCACATCAGCTCCATCAGAGCGATTTATTTTTGAGCGAAACCCTTACTTTCATCGCGTTGATTCGCACGGTCAACAACTTCCGTATCTCGATCGCATTATTGTCAATATTGCCAGTTCAGGACTCATCCCCGCTAAGACCGGCGCTGGTGAATCGGGTCTTCAAGCACGCTATCTGAGATTGGATAACTACCCTTTTTTGAAAGAAGGTGAAAAACGTAATAATTTCGTTGTCAGGCTTTGGAAAATGGGAATCGGATCGCAAATCGCGATTTATCCCAATCTCAATGCGAATGACAGCGAATGGCAAACACTTCTAAGGGACGTAAGGTTTAGAAGAGCGTTGTCTCTGGGTATCGATCGGACGGAAATCAATGATGTAATTTACTTTGGCATCGTGAATGAAAGCGCAAATACCGTGCTCCCACAGAGCCCTCTTTTCGAGCACGGCTATGCCAACGCCTGGAGCACATACGACCCCGATAAGGCTAATGCCCTGCTTGATGAAATCGGCCTGACTGCCCGCAATAAAGAAAACCTCCGACTTCTTCCAAGTGGTCGTCCATTGAAGATCGTGGTTCATTCAGCGGGCGAAAGCACAGAGCAAACCGATGTCATGGAGCTTATTCATGATACCTGGCTGAACCTGGGCTTAAAGATATTCACGAAACCCTCCCAGCGAGAAGTATTTCGAGAACGACTTTATTCCGGCGAAGCACTGATGTCCATATGGACAGGTCTTGATAATGGACTACCGACTTCAAACAGTCCTCCCACTGATTTGGCGCCAACGAACCAGACACAACCCCAATGGCCGGTGTGGGGGCAATTTTTTGAGACCGGCGGTCAAACCGGTCAAGCTCCGGATTTGCCCGAAGTCAAAGCGCTAGTGGCCCTGCTTAGGCAATGGCGGCGCGCGCCGGACCACGCTGAACGCACCGAGGCCTGGCGGGAGATGCTGAAAATTCATGCTGAGCAGGTATTTAGCATCGGCACAGTGAATTCCGTGCCACAACCGATTGTGATTGACGCCCGCCTTCGCAATGTTCCAGACGAAGGTATTTATGCTTGGGCGCCCGGGGCTTATTTTGGAATGTATCGACCGGACACGTTCTGGCTGGAACAATAAATCATCGAGATCCCTCTAATGCTTCGCTATTCAATTAGACGATTATTGACGATGATCCCAACACTGATTGCTATCAGTGTGATTGTGTTTGTCATTATTCAATTGCCGCCAGGTGATTATCTTGAGAGCCATATTGCGACGATGCAAGCTCAAGGCGAGAGCATCGACCAAAAGAAAATCGCGTTTCTTCGCGAGCAGTACGGGCTCGATCAACCGATGTGGAAACAATATCTCGATTGGGCGTTTGGTTTTATGCAGGGCGATCTAGGCTACTCTTTCGAATACGATATGCCCGTCAACGATGTTATTGGCGATCGCATGTTTCTGACCATTCTCATTTCGATTGTCACCATCGTTTTTACTTGGTTAATTGCATTTCCAATCGGCATCTACTCAGCAACCCATCAGTACAGCTGGGGTGATTATGGATTGACGTTTATCGGATTTATTGGACTCGCAACTCCGAACTTTTTGCTGGCACTCGTGATGCTTTATTTCGCTAATGTCTACTTCGGAACCTCAATCGGCGGATTAATGGATCCCAGATTTATCGACGAACCCATGAGTAGCGAAAAGTTGCTCTCAATTCTTGAGCATCTCTGGATTCCGGTAATCGTGATCGGCACCTCCGGAACCGCAGCGATGATTCGCCGTCTGCGCGCAAACCTGCTAGATGAGCTCGGGAAACAGTACGTCACCACAGGTAAAGCCAAGGGCTTGCCGCCGGGAAAGTTACTGCGCAAATATCCGCTTCGCATGGCGCTCAACTTTTTTGTAGCAGACATTGGCAATCTGCTTCCGAGCATCATCTCCGGAGCCGAAGTGACTGCTGTTGTTCTCTCGCTGCCCACGACCGGGCCGCTATTGATCGCTTCACTGCAAAGCCAGGATATGTATTTAGCAGGTTCTTTTTTAATGTTTCTCGCTATTCTGACCGTATTGGGAATGCTGGTTTCAGATCTTCTTCTTGCGGTTCTGGATCCACGGATCCGTCTTCAAGGGTCGATATCAAAGTGAGTCAGTCCACGCCTCGCCATTTCGTCTCTGAAGAGCCATTTGATCCGTACTCGGTCGAAAAACTCTCCAAAAATCAGGAATCTTTGTATCTCGCATCGCAGTGGCGATTGATGTGGTGGAAGCTCAAAAAACATCGGCTCGCGCTTATTTCGGGATTCATTCTTCTTCTTTTTTACCTGGTAGCCGCTCTGGCCGAATGGTTTGCGCCCTACGATCTTCACACGCGTACCCGTTTTATTCATGCGCCACCGCAAGCGATTCACCTATTTCACGAAGGAAAATTCATCGGGCCGTTTGTTTATGGCTATAACTTCAAGTTGGATATGAACACGCTTAAACGTGAGTTCAGTCCCGACGAGAACAAAATCCAACCGATTCGTTTTTTCTGCTCAGGGGACTCTTATCGGTTCTGGGGATTACTCGAATCACGATTTCATTTTGTATGCCCCTCGGCCGAAACTTTGAAATATGACCCTGGAATAGACTCACTCAATCCGACTCCGACCTATTCATTTATATCAAAGTCCCAAGCAGGCGAACTATTCCTTCTCGGGACTGATCGATTGGGGCGTGACCTCCTTTCGAGGATCATTTATGGGTCAAGAATCTCATTAACCATCGGACTCGTTGGCATCGCAGTAAGTTTCTTTTTGGGAATGGTGATCGGAGGATTAGCTGGATACTTTGGGGGTTGGGTCGACGCGCTGGTTCAAAGGTTAATTGAAGTACTTCGATCTTTTCCGGAAATTCCATTGTGGATGGCACTCTCTGCCGTCTTGCCGGTCACATGGAGTCCGTTGCTCATTTTTCTCGGAATCACAATAATCCTTGCCCTATTAGACTGGACGGGGCTTGCGCGTGCAGTACGGTCGAAATTGATGGCGCTTCGCGAGGAAGACTATTGCACTGCCGCCCAACTAATGGGTGCCAAACCAGGGAGAATTATCGGGCGACACTTACTCCCCGGTTTTATGAGTCACTTGATCGCCTCCGCTTCCCTTTCAATTCCGGGAATGATTCTGGGTGAAACCGCGCTCAGCTTTCTCGGTCTCGGTTTACGACCGCCAATCACAAGTTGGGGCGTATTATTAAACGAGGCTCAAAACATTAACGTTGTCGCGCTATATCCTTGGCTGATGCTGCCCGTCGTACCCGTCATTGTTATTATTCTGGCGTTTAATTTTTTTGGCGACGGCCTCAGAGATGCGGCAGACCCCTACAAAAACTAGAGAAATAAACTATGACCGTTAGGATTCCTGATAATTATGTCAGCGGCGGATTTGCCATGGAATACGAAGTGCCGTGGATGACGCCCGGCGCGGTGAAACGCCTTGATGAATTAGTGAAGTCAACCGATAACGTGATTGAAGTCGGCACGGGCGGGTCAACCCTCTTTTTTGCCCGACGCGCTCATTCCGTCATTGGCATCGAACCGGACATGGAATGGGCCGATTCAGTGATCCAAGAAGCCTCTGGTCGCAACATCAACAACGCTCATATTATTGCTGAATCTGATCCCGATCGAGTGCTTCAAATCGCCGGACGGCTTGCAGCATGCACCGTACTGTCGGTTGATCCGGACGATGGCTATGACCGCGATCAGCTTCAGGATATTCTAGCCTCTCGAGCCGACGATCAACTCGAAGTCGTTGTGATGGATAACTATGGCGCGGCCGACCTGTTTTCAAAATCTTACGACTGGTCTAATGACTCCGTTATTGCCTCTCTGCCAGGATCAGGCTGGACAGGGTATTCATATGATGATCCGAAGTGGCGGGGAAAAGGCACGCGGGTTTTTTGGCGACGTCGATAACAACCCGCATCATGACGCCTAATCGAAACGCCGTGCCGCGTAACTGCCGGGCGCAGCTTCGAGGGCCGGGAAATTTTTTTTGCGCCCCGGCTTTCGGGGAACCACTTTTGATCCAACGTATTTAGTAATCCATCGCTGCCAGTGGGGCCACCACGAACCTTCTTTTAAAGTGGCTTTCTGATGCCAACTATCGGGATCCCCTTTAGGCCTCTCGCGGCTACTCCAATACCCATATTTATTGGCCGCCGGGGGGTTAACCACTCCCGCAATATGACCAGACCCTGACAACACGAATTTTGTCGACCCCTTAAACAGGGATGCACCGCCAAAAGTCGATTTCCAGGGTGCAATATGGTCATCAACGGTCCCGAGAAAAAAAGCTGGATTTTTAATCGACGATACGTCGAGCGGAATTCCTGCAACAGTCATGCCGCCAGGTTCCTTAAAGCTATTTTCGAGATACATTTTTCGCAAATACTGACTATGCATTTTTGCGGGCATACGCGTGGAATCTGAGTTCCAATACAAAAGATCAAATGCGGGAGGCTTGTCTCCCATCAGATAGCTGTTGACCACGAAAGACCAAATCAAATCGTTAGCGCGAAGCATATTAAAGGTGGTCGCCATGTCACTGCCGTCGAGATAGCCATCCTGATTCATTCTTGTTTCGAGATTGGTCACTTGCTCGTGGTCAATAAAAACGCCAAGATCTCCCGGATTCGCGAAGTCAATCATCGTCGCCAAAAAAGTCGCACTCGCAACACGATCGCTTTCTCCAATTGCGGAAAGATAGGCCAACGTTGCCGACAAAAGTGTACCGCCGAGACAGTAGCCGATTGCGTTTGTTTCAGAGGAGCCTGTAATTGTCTCAATCGTATCAAGCGCTGCCAAAGGACCTTCGAGCAGATAATCGTCAAATCCTTTCTCAGCCAAATTGCTATCAGGATTGATCCAGGAAATTACAAAAACGGTGTGACCTTGCGCGACCAACCATCCGATCAATGAATTTTTTGGTTGTAAATCGAGGATGTAGTATTTATTGATCCAGGGGGGAACAATCAAAAGAGGAGTGCGATTCACTTTCGATGTTGTTGGTTCATATTGGATCAACTGGATCAACTCATTTTGATAAATAATCTTCCCTGGCGTCACCGCAACATTTTTCCCGAGCTCAAAAGCATCAGCGTCAACCATTCGAGTTTTTAACTGGCCCTCTCCTCGCTCAAGGTCCGAAAGGATATTCTGAAAACCTTTTAAAAGATTTTGACCGTCTGATTCTATCGTCCGGCGAAGAACATCAGGGTTCGTGAGAATAAAGTTGGTGGGCGCCATGCCATCGATATACTGCTGGATAAAAAAATCAATTTGGGTTTTCTTTTTTTCATCTAAGCCTTCAACCGACTCCACGGACGTCATGATGTACCGAGCGACGAGCAAGTACGACTGTTTAATAAAATCGAAGATTCGATCCTCGGTCCAACTCTTGCTGCGAAAACGGTAATCATCCTTCTCTGGCGTTACCACTTCCTTACCTGGAACGCCAAGTTCGTCGTTTAATGCTCGTCCCCAAAGATCAAAGGTATCTTTCCAGAAGTTGACGTTAGCTTCGATCGCCGTGACGGGATCAAGCCGGATTTCACTCATGCCTTTTAAAAATTCGTTACTAAACATGTACTGATCAATTTCACGCTTGAATGCTTCGGGTTGATGAGCTAGAAAATCAATCATCAGTTGCTGAGTCGATGCGGCCACGGTCTGCATTAACTCGTTGAACGCCAACTCAGGATCGCTGCTCGGCACTTTTGGCTTTTGGTTCACAATTTTACTCTTAATTGTTGCAGTGCAACATTGTAGTTTCAAAGCGCCTTAAGATCAAGTGAAGACACCGTCGCTGCTGCGATCGTTAGGTTATTATCCTTACCGCTTTTAAGAACGGGCACATCATGACCAACATTTACGAACAGGGATTAGCCCGGAATCAGGCCAATTACGCCCCGTTAACCCCACTGAGCCTCCTGAGCCGGGTCGAACGCGTGTATCCGGACCACCCCGCAGTGATCCACGGAAAACTGTGCTATTCCTGGCGTCAAACAACCGAACGCTGTCGACGACTGGCCAGCGCTTTGGTCAAACGCGGTATTGGTCGTGGCGACACCGTAGCAATAATCGCACCTAACACTCCGGCAATTTTTGAGGCGCATTTTGGAGTCCCGATGGCCGGGGCCATTCTTAACGCACTTAATATCCGACTGGATGCTGCCACGCTTTCATTTATCCTTGAGCATGGCGAAGCCAAAGCCGTCATCACAGATAGTGAATTTTCCCCGCTAATGCGATCGGTCCTGGAAAATGCATCCCGAGATCTGCTGGTAATCGATGTCCATGATCCGGAGGGTCCGGGCGGGGAGTCGATCGGTCAAATTAACTACGATGACTTTCTAGCCAGTGGCGACCCGGATTTTGAAATTTCCTTGCCCGACGATGAATGGGACGCAATTTCCCTCAACTACACATCCGGCACGACAGGTAACCCAAAAGGTGTGGTCTACCACCATCGCGGTGCTTATCTAAATGCCATCAGCAATATCGTTGGCTGGAACATGGCGCATCACCCCGTTTACCTATGGACATTACCGATGTTTCACTGTAACGGCTGGTGCTTCCCATGGACTCTCGCTGCGCTTGGGGGTACCAGCATCTGCCTTCGCAATGTTTCGGCTGGCGCTATTTTCAGCGCCATTGCCGAAAAACAGGTGTCTCATTTCTGCGGAGCGCCAATCATCCTAAATCTATTGGTCAATGCCAAAGATTCCGAACGAAAATCCTTCTCGCACCCCGTCAATGTAATGACCGCTGCCGCCCCACCCCCACCAAGCGTTCTAACCGCAATGGAAGAAGACGGCTTTAAGATGACTCACGTGTATGGCCTAACCGAAACTTACGGCCCTGCTGTCATCTGTGCATGGCACCCTGATTGGAACAGTCTGCCTCCTGAGGATCAAGCAAATACTAAAGCCCGCCAAGGCGTTCCGTATCACGCACTTGAAGACCTACAGATTCTGGATCCTGAAACCATGGAGCCGGTGACACCCAACGCGACTGATCTCGGAGAAACCATGTTCCGAGGTAATATCGTCATGAAAGGTTATTTAAAAAATGAGGTGGCGACAAAAGAAGCGTTCGCC
This sequence comes from Pseudomonadota bacterium, assembly GCA_018672825.1. GTDB lineage: Bacteria > Pseudomonadota > Gammaproteobacteria > Arenicellales > UBA868 > UBA868. The sequence goes on from JABHUE010000124.1 coordinate 45,299, forward strand.
GGAGGCTGGTTTCACTCGGGAGACCTTGGGGTCATGCATCCCGATCAATATATACAGCTAAAAGACCGCTCTAAAGATATTATTATTTCGGGTGGAGAGAATATTTCATCAATCGAAATTGAAGATACCCTTTATCGTCACAAGGACGTCCTCGAAGCCGCGGTGGTTGCAAAGTCCGATCCACATTGGGGTGAAGTGCCGTGCGCTTTTGTGACGCTGAGAAATAATTCACAAACAACCCCAGCGGAGTTAATTGATTTCTGTCGAACTCAACTTGCCAAGTTCAAAATTCCAAAGCACATCATTTTTGAGGATCTACCCAAAACATCAACTGGAAAAATCCAAAAATTTAAACTCAGAGAGCGCGCCGAAGCACAATAATCCAACGTCCGAGCACTTCATCATCCCAGACAATGCCAAAAGTCATATCAACCAACCATACCAGTTTCACAGTCTCTGATCTTGATCAAAGCCTCGCCTTTTTTAGGGATGTCTTAGGGTTTGATGTCACATCCAAAGCCCCACGGTCACCGGATCTGATTCAAAAAATCACGAATGTTGATGATGCTGAGGTCATGATCGCTTATGTACGAGGACCGGGCCACAGCGTGGAGTTAATCGAATTTATCAATCCGAAAAAACAAGAAAACTTTAGGCCGCGAGCGTGCGACCTTGGCTTTTATCACATTGCCTATGACGTCGAAGGTCTAGATCAACTAATTCAAGATGCTGAACATTATGGCGTTTTCCCAGAGGGAGAAATTGTAACCATAGACCAAGGCCCTAATGCGGGTGCCCGGATCGTCTATCTACGGGACAAAGACGGTATTACCTTTGAGTTGATCGAGAAACCAACGCCTCTTTAGCAAAAATCGGATCCGCGACTAAAAATTTCAGGCCGTGTTTCAAGCCCAATTCAGCTATATTTCTCGATATCCACTAGATAACGTCAACAGTTGAGGCTTAGTGAGGTGTGACGCGCCCAAAGTGCCTGCAGTGCCAAGAAGTTTCCCAAACTCTCCGAGAGGGATATTTGGTTGTGGAATATTCTCGATGTTGGGCAAAGCGCTCGATTTTTATCAAAACTGAATGGCACTGAAAAGCCAGAAAGGGTGTCCGATCCATATTTGACCTGCGGTCAACAATCCAGGTGCTGTGCGCTAATTGACCGTTCATTAAATTTGCGTTTGCACGGCTCTTCGATGACGAAGCAACGGGTAAGATATCTCCGGTCTCCCCAAGATAAACAAATGTTCCTGAAAGACGAGCGCTCCCCGCAACGTTTTTTGAGTGAATTTTCACGGCCGTCTTTCTCGATTTGACTTACTGTCTGTAAAAATTAAATCGATTGATTTATAATTATTAGGGGATTATAACGATGCCGGATTCATTTCTGAGGAAGCAATTCAGATAAAGGACGTTCTAGAGATTCTGGCAATCGTTATTGTCACCGCAGCCCTTTGATGTTAACCCTAATTTACTCAATTGTAGCCCTCTAAGACTATGCCCATGCAAGACTCTGAAAAAATTCATACTGTGGTAATTAATCACGAAGAACAATATTCAATCTGGCCAACGCAAAAAACACTACCGGAAGGATGGAGTGCGGTTGGCGTCGAAGGTTCCAAACAACACTGCCTCGACTACATTGAAAAACATTGGACAGACATGAGGCCTCTCAGCCTTAGGAAAACATTAGAAGGAGCAGAGTAGTTACAGATGAGTGATAAACCCTCAACACCCCAAAAACCCTATGAAGCCTTGATAAAACGATGCTGGGACGATAGTGCGTTCAAACAAAGATTGCTCGCTGATCCTGCCGCCGTTATTGAGGAAGCTGGCCTCCCACTTCCAGTCGGCATAACTGAAGTTAAGGCCATAGAAAATGGACCTTCCCAACTGACTATTGTAATTCCACCCAATCCAAAAAATTTGCCAGATGCAAGTTCTAAACTAATCGCAGGCGGTTACTTTATCTTTTCGCGCGGCGGATTTTCGTGTGATTTTATTGTTCATTCTGACGAAGATTCCTAGATCTTCATAAAATTTTATTGAGAACTCATTATGCAAAGCGAACTTTCAGTTGCAGCAAGCAGTCAAACCAAGTTAGACCTTGATTCCCACATTCAGCCCTGTCCCGAGACATATGAGCTTGTTGCTGGGGAAATTGGAGTCAAATATAAGTCAATGTTTGATGATCTAATGCATTCGCTTCCGCCTGAAAAAGCAGATCGTGTTCGTGGTTTTGCAGCACCTGAATCAGACATTTGGACCGACGAAACCGTCTGGACGGTCAAAGGATCCGGCGCTCCAGGCGCGGTTAGTCCGGAGGGTCGCATTCGAACCTTGGATCATATGGGTGTCGCCCGATCCTTGATTTTTTCAGATCCCGGAGTACAGGCCACAGCCATGGGTACGGGCGAACTCGCTCTCGATACCATGCGGCACTGGAACGACTTCATCGTAAATTTTAGCGCGACCGACCCAAATCGTTTAAGAGGGGTTGCGATTCTCAACACCGAAAGCGTCTCGACAGCAGTTATAGAAGCAACTCGTGTATTAAATGCGGGGGGGCGTGCATTTGTACTCCCCAGCAGCGTCCCACCTGGCGATGCATCTCCTGCGAGCCACGAGATGGATCCGCTTTGGGCAATGTTGTCGGAGGCCAATGCGACAGTTACGCTCCATGCCGGTGGTGAAGAAGGTTTTTTAGCCAGCCAGAAATGGGACGATGGAGTAGCACACCTTAAGTTCGACACTATCGACTACAGCGCCGAAGGTGAACAAATTAGCCCTTACCTGTTTTCCACGATGTCACTCGCCCCCCAAAATTTTGTAACCCTAATGGTAATGGGAGGAGTTTTCGAGCGGTTTCCCGCACTCCGATTTGGAATTATTGAGCTCGGGGCGCACTGGCTGGCACCCTTAGCATTACACCTCGATAACACTTTCAAGATTTTCTCGCGTCGATTCAAAGGGGTGCTGGAATTACTACCGTCAGAATATATTCGCCGCAACATTCGAGTGACGCCGTATCGCATCGAGAATATTGCTGACCATATCGAGCGCTATGGGCTTTCGGAGTGCTACTGCTACAGCAGTGATTTCCCCCACCCAGAGGGTGGACAAGATCCGATCAAGGATTTTGATACCAGCATTTCAAAAATGGGCCCAGCGATCAACGAAAAATTCTTTTGTAAAAATGGAGAGTGGGTACTACCTGCTTTTTCCTAAAAATTTACTTCCCGCATGAAGGCTTGTTCCCGTTTAGTATCAACTTAACACTGTAATGGAAAATCTAGCTGCGCGATTGGCGGCGCTGTCGCCAGAAAAAAGAGCGTTACTCTCCAAGGCATTAGCAGCGAAGAAAGACGGGCATAAGAACGTCAATGAACGTCCATTACCGCGACAAGACCTCAATGCACCCGTTCGACTGACCTTTGCTCAACAACGGCTCTGGTTTCTTGACCAGCTCGAGGCGGGTGGCGCAACATACAATATGCCGATCGCTGTTGAGATGATCGGACCGCTTAATGTTGACTTACTCCAGCAGACCCTTCAACACACTATTGATCGCCATGAGATTTTGCGTGTTTGGATTTCTGACGAAAACGGAAAGCCAAGACAAAGTTTAAGAGAATCGTTGGTAGCCGAACTACAGTTCTCTGATCTATCTAACGACGGCCGTGAGGTCATTGACGAAATCACAAGAGATGAAGCGTCGAAAAGTTTTTGTCTTGCTAACGATCCTCTTATTCGCTTTAAACTTTTAAAGGCTTCAGAAACCCGCCATATACTTCTAGTCACGATCCATCACATCATTGCCGATGGATGGTCGATCGGAAAAGTTCTGCTTCGTGATTTTATTGAAATTTACGGGGCGCTCGTTAATAACCGATCGCCAGTTCTTCCCGTTTTACCGATCCAATATCTTGACTTCGCTAAGTGGCAGGAAACAATTCTTCAAGGCTCGAAACGACTTTCGCTTGAGAATTACTGGAAAAAAAAACTAGTCGGACTCCCTCCTCTGCTCGAACTGCCAACTGACCGGCCGAGACCCGTAACGCAAACCCACAACGGCGCCGTGCATCACTTCTCTTTCACGAAAGAAGAACTGACCAGTATAAAAGCTCTTGCTAACTCTCAGCGCGCAACCTTGTTCATGGTTTTGCTATCAAGTTTCGCGTTAGTGCTATCTCGCATGGCCCGACAGACTGATTTTGCGATCGGAACTCCAACTGCGGGGCGAGATTATCCCGGAACGGGGGACCTGATAGGACTTTTTGTGAACTCGCTTGTGATGAGAGTGAAAATAGATCCATCTCTCTCAGTCTCTCAACTGATTCAGCAGGTAAGAAACACATGCTTGGAAGGTTATCAACATCAGGATATGCCATTTGAGTATCTGGTAGACCAATTGAGGCCAGAAAGAAGCGCTAGTTTTTCTCCGTTATTTCAAACGATGCTAATTTTACAAAACCAGAACACGGATCGAGAAAACTTAAGTGCAGGCGGTGTGAGCATGGCGAGCCTACCAGTGGACTCTGCTACCGCGATGTTCGATTTAACCCTGAAACTTGAAGAGCAAGCTGGCGCGCTTTGGGGTGAAATTGAATTCAATACTGACCTATTCGATCCTCAAACTGCGGAATTAATTGGACAGTACGTCAAGTCTGCTCTTGAATTCATGAGCGAGAATCCAGCACGTTCGATCGATGATAGCTCGCTAATTCGCTCCACCAATAAAGAGACATTTTCGCGCCGCTTGGTCAGTTCCAACTGGTCAACCCCTTCATCCACCCTGCTTGAAAATTTTTCAATCCAAACGCAAAACTTTCCTGAAAAGATTGCCGTGCGGACCAGCGCGTCTCATTATGACTATCATCAACTTCTTAAACGCTGCAATCAGATTGCCACCGACCTATTAACAAGAGGGATTCCGCCTGAGACCCACATCGGAATCTGCATGCAGAGAACCCCAGATCTTCTAGCGGCTTTACTTGGCGTTTTGCGAGCAGGTTGCGCTTATGTCCCAATCGATCCAACTTACCCGCAGGATCGAATTACGAGCATCATTGATCAGGGAGTATTAAGTCTAGTTCTCACTGATCAATCCTCGGAAGAAAGGATGGCACTTAGCACTACCCCGATCCTGGTCATTGATCATAAGTTTCAGTCAGAATCTTCGAACCCAAACCCGCAGATAACATTTCCGTCTATTCATCCTGATCAGCTTGCGTATATTATTTTCACGTCGGGATCGACTGGCCGACCTAAAGGTGTACAAATCACCCATCGGGCATTAAATAATTTTCTCAACGCAATGTCCAAAGAAGCTGATCTGCTATCTACGGACCACCTCGCTGCTGTAACAACCATCTCGTTTGACATAGCAGCATTAGAGCTTTATCTGCCTCTAATGTCAGGCGCAACAATCGAATTAGTTGACAGAGAAACAGCAAGTGATGGTTTTGCCCTTCTCGAACGCCTCAAGAGCTGCTCAGCCACAATAATGCAAGCGACCCCGGCAACCTGGCGAATGCTTCTGGCAACAGGTTGTGAAAAACTTTCAATTGGAAAAGCGCTCTGCGGTGGAGAGGCGCTTGATGCAGAGCTCGCGAAAGATATGACCGATGCGGGCCTGTCAGTCGTAAACCTTTATGGACCAACCGAAACGACGATCTGGTCATCCACGAGACACCTCAACAGTGAGGTTAAAGGACTCTACGCCGATCTTGGAAACCCGATTAACAGTACATCCTTTTGTATTCTTGACGACAATTTAAACCCTTGCGGAATGGGAGTTCCAGGGGAACTGTATATTGGCGGAGCCGGTGTCGGTCGTGGATACATCGGACAACCCGCTTTAACAGCGGATCGCTTTCTGCCTGATTTGGACTCAACCCGACCAGGCGCCCGGATGTACAAAACTGGAGATTTGGCAGTCCTACGACATGATGATCGCCTGGATTATCTAGGTCGAGCCGACTTCCAGGTCAAAATCCGGGGGTATCGAATTGAACTAGGCGAGTTGGAGTCAGTTCTAAAATCCCATAACGCAATTCACAACGCCGTGTCCGTGGTAAGAGACTCTCCATCCGGAAAACAGTTAATTGCTTATGTCGAGCCGGAATCTAATTGGCATGAACTACTGCAAGAGAGTGTTGCGCCGAAAAGCGATCAATGGTTAAACGTTTGGGATGAAAGTTATCGACAACTGAACACGAACGTCGGCGAAGATGATTTCAGCGGGTGGCTTAGCAGTGTCACGGGTGAGCCAATGGCCCATGATCAGATGAAAAGTTGGGCAGACGTGACGGCCGCCAGAATACTCGACTATGCGCCCAGCAATGTTCTCGAGATCGGTTGCGGCACTGGTTTAATTGCATCTCGAATCATTGATTCAGTTTCCCACTATTCAGGAATTGATTTCTCTCAAGAAGCAATCCAGAAAACAACGCATTGCCTTAGTCAACGGGGTCATTCACACTTCACGCTGGCCCAGAGTAGCGCCGACCACATTCCAGAGATGAACTTATCAGCGATTGATATGCTGATTATCAACTCTGTCGCTCAATATTTTCCTTCCTTTGACTACCTTTTAAAAGTCATCGGGCAATTAATGCCGATCCTCGCCCCAAATGCGGTGATTTTCCTCGGAGACTTGAGGCACTTCGATTTTCTAGACCACATTAATAGTCGAATTCTTCTCGCGACTGAAGAAGGACAGACCACCGTGGAGATCTTCAACCGTAAACTTCAACGCGCTCTTGAAGGAGAACAGGAACTCCTCATCTCACCGAATGCTTTTGCTGAAGAGACATTTGGGTCTAGCCGACTGTTCGCTATTGAACTTCTAATGAAGCCAAATGGGCTTGATCGGGAGCTTCAGGATTTTAGATATGATCTTGCGATTCATCTAGATGCTGACCAGGATTTCTGCGCATGGGCAAATTCTCTACCCCGCATCACACCGCCACTCTATGGCGACATTTCCTCGCTTGAGAATGGGCTACTAACGCATCCTTCCGGATTTCTAATCAACGGCCTCGAAAACAGCCGGTTGTCCGGAACGCAGAATTTTCTACAGAATTTAAAAGACTCTGACGACTCAACCCCGATCGCAGATATCCTAAATGATCTACCCATCGATCAGATGAGTGAAGATTCGTTAGAGAAATACCTTACCTGGGCTGAGAAAAATAGAGTTCAGATTCGAATTCGGTGGGATGATACCAACACCGGTTCACTCGAAGCGCTCGTTGCCCCCTCGACATCGCGGCAATTGCCGCACGGGTTCTACCTTCTAAACCCAAAGCCAAAAAGAAAGCTAGTTAACCAGCCTAGATCAGCGTCTAGCGATATAACTTTAAAACGTGAACTTGAGGACGGACTTCAAGCTAACCTCCCCGAATACATGATTCCGTCGGCGCTTGTGGTTTTGGATAAGATTCCCCTCACCCCAAATGGAAAAATCGATAGGAATGCACTGCCTGATCCAGAACTCTCGCTATCAAGAGTAGCTTTTGTTGAACCGGCGACACCGCTAGAAATTTCGATTGCACAAATCTGGAAGGATCTTTTAGGGGTATCGTCAATTAGCGCCACCGATCACTTTTTCAGGCTCGGCGGCCATTCTCTCCTTGCGGTCCAAGTGATCGCTCGGATTCGAGAGAAAACAGGTTTGAATGTCGAATTACAGTCTATTTTTGATTCTCCCGTGTTGCGAGATTTTGCGATCAAGTTGGGAGACATTAGTCGCAATATTAACTTTCTTCCTGAACTTAAGCCCTATTCTGCAAGCAAAAGAAACGCGGCACCTCTTACAGAGCAACAACGGCAGCTTTGGTTTCTTGACCAGTTACATGGTGCTCAACCAACCTATCAGGTTTCAAGCACTGTAGAAATCATCGGGCCTCTTGACCATGAAGCCTTAAGACAAAGTCTTGAACTGATTGTTTCAAGACATGACGCATTACGAAGCAATTTTCAACAAATCCCCACGGGTGTTGTTCGAGTAACACAGGAATTACCGATACTTGATTGGCAATGTTATGACTTAATCAACGAGTCAGACCTAGCCCAACAGATCAAAAAAGCGCTCACTGAAACATTTGACCTTGCCCATAGTCCGCTCCTGCGATGCCATTTGCTGACGGTGACCGCCGAGCGCACTGTTCTGGTACTTACCGCGCACCATATCATCACCGATGAATGGTCAATTGGGATAATTCAAAACGAACTTGCACACTACTACCCTATCTTTAGATCAGGGCAACATCCAACCCCAGATCCACTCCCGATTACTTACAGGGACTACGCTTTATGGCGAGAGTCATGCAAATTAAGTGATGCTTACAAAGAAAGTGAGGCATTCTGGCAAGACCTTCTTAAGATTTCACCGTCTTCGCTCGATTTAGTCACTGACTTTCCAAGGCCGGCAAAACAATCCGACACGGGGGCAATTCTCTCAGGAAAAATAACCAATTCATTGCGCCAACGCCTAAAAAGGCTAACTTCAAAAACGTCAACCACCTTGTTCATGGCTTTAATTAGTGCATGGGCTGTCGTTTTAAGCCGTCGTTCGGGTCAAAAAGAATTAGTCATTGGTGTGCCCGTTAGCGATCGAAGTCACTCAGGTCTAGAAGCGCTCATCGGTTTTTTTGTCAATACCATACCTTTGCGCATTGATCTGACTGGCCAACCCACGATGGAGGAACTCCTTGACCGCGTCCGTACATCGTCGCTCGATGCCTTGCGCCATCAAGCAGTATCATTTGAGCGGATTGTTGAGCTCGTCAATCCCGAAAGAAGTCTCTCGCAAACGCCAATTTACCAATCGGTGTTTGTTTTACAAAACGCGCCTAAAGCCCCTCTCGGGTTTGGTGACCTATCCCTTACGGTCTTGGAAAGTGACCCGGGCGTTTCCAAATTTGACATAACGCTCTCGGTTGAAGAGCAGGACGATTCTATCGAATGTCTGATCGAATACCGAACGGACCTTTTTAGACGTGAGACAGTCGAGCAAATGCTCAACGAATTTGATTTAGTGCTCGATGTCATGACTCGCTCAATCGAGCAACCCGTCGACAATATCCCCTGGGTTAGTGAACAGAATGAAACCCAACTTTTAGAGCGATATCAATCTGACAAAACTGCTCAGCTCGATATCGACGTGCTTTCGAAGTGGAAATCGCAAGTTGAAAAAAACAGTGATCGACCTTGTGTGCAGCACGGCTCACAACAACTGTCGTTTTCACAAATTGACCATTGGGCCGATCAGCTATGCGTGAAACTCGCAGACACCGGATTAAAGCCTGGAGACGTTGTTGGTGTTTATGCGGAACCCACGCCTCTAATGGTCACCGCTATCGTGTCCGCGCTGAAAATGGGTTGCGCGTTTCTCCCATTACTTCCAGACACCCCACGCAATCGCCGTCAACGAATGTTGTCTACTGCTAACTGTAAGGTCGTCATTGACTGCGAAGGGAATTTCGAACAAGCTGGCATCGTCTGCGTGAAACCAGCCACCCTCTCATCCGAAGCGCCTTCTCTCGCGCAGTACCCACACTTTTCAAATGAATTACCTGCTTACATCATGTTTACCTCAGGTTCGACAGGTGAACCTAAGCCAGTAGTTGTCAACCGAGGAAACCTGGCCGCTTTTGTGTCCGCCCGGGAGAATTTTTATCCAGATCCGCCAAAAGAGCACCTTTTACTTCAACCTTTTAATTTTGATGTAGCGATAGGAAATCTGTTCTGGACCCTGTGCTTGGGGGGATGTGTTCACCTTAAGCCGCGATCCTTAACGCGCGATCCTTTCCTTTTACTAGACGCAATCGAGCGTGAAAAAATTACCCATCTTGTGTTGCTGCCTTTACTGTACGAGCCGTTGCTATCAATCGCAACCTCAGACCAATTCGCGTCCTTGACTTGCGTGATTCTCGGGGGCGAACAGATGCCATCAGATCTACCGGAAAGGCACTACGCGGTAAATCCAAACGCAACGATCTATAACGAGTATGGCCCCACAGAAACGACTGTGATGTGTGCGGCTCATCCGGCAATCGACCCGTCGGCATTCGGGCGTCATCCTATCGGGAATGGTATCGGAAAAAGCCATTTATATATCCTGGACGAGCAACTCAATCTAATGCCTCCGGGGATTACCGGAGAACTCTATATTGGGGGCCCTCAGGTCTCGAATGGCTATCTTAATCGACCAAGAGAAACTGCCAGAATGTTTCTACCCGATCCGTTCTCAAAAAAGGCGGGTGCTCGCGTTTACCGGTCAGGTGACCTGGCCAGACTCCGACATGATGGCATGATAGAGCTGCTAGGGCGCCAGGATGATCAGGTCAAAATTCGCGGGAATCGAATCGAGCTAGGAGAGGTGGTACATGCCATCCGAAAATTATCTGGCGTTGAAGAAGCGGCTATCAAGATCGATCGATCTGGAACTAATTCCCGACTAATTGCTTACATCACTCTTAAAGAATCAGAAGAATTGTCAGATGTCGATGTTATCAGGCAACTTGAGAGAGAGATTCCCAGCTACATGGTGCCAAGCGGGGTCATGGTACTGCAGTCTTTACCGCGCTTGCCGAACGGAAAAATAGATGAGCATGCTCTCCCCGACCCTGTTTTTTCATCGCAAGATCAATGCTTACCCGAATCAACTCAAGAGCAGAAAATGCTAGAGATATGGCAACAGGTGCTCTCTTTGGATGAGATCGGCTGCGAGGATAATTTTTTCGAGCTCGGTGGAGATTCAATTCTCTCAATTCAAATTGTTAGCAAGTCTCGTCAATCCGGTCTTGAAATATCTGCGAGTGATCTATTTCAACACCAGACTATTCGTGGGCTCTGCGAACAGGTTCGCACGCCAGAAACAAATAGCCTCGAAGAGCCTGAGGAACCAATCAAGTTTTCTCTGACCCCAATACAGCGATGGTTTATTGAAAGAAATGCGACTGCACCACATCACTTTAACCAGTCACTCTTACTTGAGATCTCAAAGTCGATAACGCAATCGGATGTGCAGTCCGCATTAAAAGGTCTTGCAGCTCGTCATCCGATGCTCAGAATGAGATTAGCAGTCGATTCCCCTGGTCACGCTCTCTCTTATGCTGAGGAGGAGCCCACTTTTGACCTTATAGAGATTCAAAATGACAGCGAAATATCGACTCGCCTTGACAAACTCCAAAGCACACTCAATTTAATAACAGGACCCATTTGGCGGGTTTGTCGTTTTAAGACTAATGATGAATATGATCGCTTATTTATTCTGATTCATCATATGGCTGTAGATGGGGTTTCATGGCGAATACTACTGAACGACCTTGAAAACTTACTTCGAACACCGGATTTTTTTGGGACCCAACGTCCTGTTGGCTTTGGCCACTGGTCTCAGCATCTACACGACTATCGGGTCCCTGACCAACATATTAATTATTGGGCGAGCGTGCCGCCAGCAGTATCACTGCCATCGAAGTCAGCAACTGCTGTAAATATGTGGGGTCAAGAAGAGGTCTATGCACAGGCACTTGATTCGGCGATAACAGAGTCTTTAATTGGGGTAACACCGTCCAAGCTAGGGGTCAGCACGCTAGACCTCCTGCTGACCGCACTTCACTATGCGGTTGCAAAATGGACACAGAAAAGCGATGTCGGATTAACCATTGAAAGTCACGGTCGAAATCTCGATCACTTTGACGTAGATCTCACAGAAACCGTTGGATGGTTCACCGTACTTTACCCGCTAATCCTTAAGGCTGATCCAGATCTCCCATTATCCGATCGTCTGCGTAGACATCGGGACACTCTGCAGAGAGTCCCAAACAAAGGTCTTGATTTTGGAGTCCTTAGGTATCTAAGTGATGATTCATCGATCAAAGCAGCACTTCAAATATCGGAACATCAGGCGATCAGTTTTAATTACCTTGGCCAGTTTAACGCTGACTCAAATAACGATCTGATCATTGGTGAAGCAAAAGAATCAGTGGGCAAAGAAATCGCGTTACTCGGGGAAAGAACCCATCAAATCGACATTAATTGCTATGTCAGTAAGGGTGTTTTTCATTTCTTCTGGACTTACTGTCCGGCATTGCAAACAGAAGAGACAATCGCGTTGCTTGCCAACACTATGGCGTCTGAACTTCAGCTGCTTAACGAGATTGCTCAGAATTCAGAAGGATTCAACGCAATGACAACTGCGGACTTTCCGCACGTCAACTTAACCTGGACAGATCTTCGCTCGCTTGACTCTAAATTTGCGCCACAGCAGATGACCGCTGCTTACCCCATGTCAGTCACGCAGCAAAGCATGCTCATACAAAGTCAACGCGCGCCAAGAGCGGGCGGATATGTCGTTCAATTTGCATGCAATCTCAATGGCAACCTAAATGTTAAAAATTTCAAGTTAGCGTGGCAGCATACTGTTAATTGTTATGAATCACTCCGTTCGGCGCCGTATACCACTCAGAACGATGCTCTGATACTTGCGATATTGAAGGACGTAGCCGTTGCATGGACAGAATTAGACTGGATCGCATTATCAACTATGGATCAATCAAGCAAGTGGTCCTTGCTTTTAACTGACGATCGACGGGCTGGCTTTAATGAAACCGACTATCCATTAATGCGTTGCATGCTTATTCAAATCGAGAATCAGCAGTGGAGACTCCTTTGGACTCAACATCACATCGTCAGTGATGGCTGGTCTCTACCGATCATCCTGACTAGCGTCTTTGAGACATATGAACGACTTCAGACTCAGACCCCTCTACCTTTAAGAAAAAAAGCCCCTTCTTATGGTGCCTATTTAGATTGGAAAAATCAGCAAAACCCAAAGCGATCAACTGCCTTTTGGTCGAATTATCTGAGCGAGATTACCCAACCATCACACATCGGACACTTCTTAAATCCGGATAAAGAAGAAACTTTTCTATCAACCCAATTATCCCTTTCGCCATCGACAGGTTACAGCCTGCGCGAGTTTGCAAAATCTCAAAAAACCACTTTAAGCGCCTTAATTGAAATCTCAGTAGGAGTGCTTATTGGGAATTGGACGCTCAAACAAAAAAGTATTTTTGGAACGACAGTTTCTGGGCGGCCACCCGAAGTGAATGCTATTGAAGACATGGTTGGAATGTTTATTAATACCGTACCGGTCTGTATTGACTGGAATGACCAGACCACAATCGAGGTCCTTTTACGAGGTCATCAAGAGAATCAAATCGCACGCTTAGGACATGAACATATTTCACTCTCGGAAACAATCAATCTGTGCTCGCTGCCTCAACGCGTTCAACCGTTCGACTGCCTGTGCGTTTTTGAAAATTATCCCGTCAGCAATGCGCTAATCGATCAGAATGCAGCACTCGTGATGGATCAAATTGAAGTATTTGAACAAACCGATATTCCAGTAACACTCACCATCCAACCCAATACCTGCATAGAGCTTCACCTATCATCGTCTACACACTTTTTTGATAAAAATTGCGCTGAACTCTTCCTTAAATCCCTAAGCGCTCTTCTCGGTAGCTTAGCGAAAAATGAAAATCAATCGATTAACAACTGGTGCAAGAATACTCTGCCCGAATTACAGACCAAGCTTCAAACCCTACGCCCCGGCCGACCCGATCTTAAGGCGCTAGTTGAATCGAATGCAGAAGCATCTGTTTTTGAAGAGCCACGTGGTGATACCGAAGCGACGATAGCCTCTCACTACTGTGACGTTTTGTCCATTGAATTGCCAAGTCGAAATGATGATTTTTTTGCGATCGGGGGTCATTCACTTTTGGCAGCGCGCTTGGCGAGTCGTCTGAGTAACGCCTTTGATGTCGAGGTATCGGTAGCAACGGTATTTGAGCGAAATACAATTTCGACCATGGCAATCTTTCTAGAAAGTCAACGGTGGGCGCTTCTTGATGATGCGGACGACTCGAACGATTTTGAAGAGATTGTGTTTTGAAAGATCTTGATACCCTTATTTCAGCACTCCAAGAGGCTGGCATTTCCATCCGTGTGGATGACGCGGGCAATCTCGTCGTGAAAGCGCCTCCAGGGGCAATGACCGCTCACTTATCTTCTGAAATCAAATCAAATAAAACCCGACTTCTAGACTTCCTGAGTGCCGCTGAATCATCACGAAAGCGTCAACGTAATCGAATTGATAAAAAGACAGAGGCGGATCGTAGCCAGTTATCTGATGCACAAAAAAGACTATGGTTCCTCCACTTATTGGATAACACTTCAACTGCGTACAACATGCCTCTGGCGGTTCAGATTGTCGGTGATATCGAGTTTGATCGACTTGAGAAAGCGCTCCAAGACATTGCCTACCGGCATGAAAGTTTGCGAACCCGATTCGAAGGGCACGGGGGTGCCGTTCAGGCCATCGTTGACTCCACTCCTCAACTCAAACTTGAACTTCTTGCGAACTCCAAGTTACCTCAAGACATTAACGAGCAGATCCGCCATTCAACCCAAAAAGCAACCGAGCATCATTTTCAACTCGCCGAGGAGCATGGAATAAAAGCGTGGCTAAAACCACTCAACGATGGCAGCCATTTATTAATGGTGACACTTCACCATATCGTAGCCGATGGCTGGTCTTTGGCAAATTTAATTTCAGAATTTTCCCGACGGTATGAAGATCCCAACGCAACAATCCCGGATTTGCCCATTCAATATGCAGACTATGTCGGATGGCTACAAAGTAATCATTCAGCGATTGAGCGAAACCTCGATTGGTGGAAGAGCACAATGGTGGGTGCACCCGAAAAGACGTCACTCGCATACGACCGTGCTCGCCCATCAGTTGCTACTTACGAGGGATCTGAGCTATTTGAAACGATTTCCAATGAAACAATCGGAGCGATAAAAAATCTGGCGCTTGAAACCGAAAGCACCCCTTATATTGTCCTACTATCTGCTTTCGCATTATTTATTCAGAAAGCGGCGAACACCGAGCAGGTCGATGAAATTGTACTGGGAACGACAGTTGCCAATCGAGATTTACCTGAGCTCGAGCCCTTGATCGGACTGTTTATTAATATGTTGCCGCTCCGGTTAGCGCCATCGAAACCAGAGTCAGTCCTCGACTTAATCGCCCATGTCAAAGCTGTCTTCCTCAGTGCACACGAACATCGAGATGTGGCGTTTGAACAGATTGTTGAAACAATCAATCCCCCGAGAGCGTTGAATCACTCTCCTCTTTTTCAAATTACATTTGACGTGCAAAATCAGCCAGCCGCTGATTTGACTCTTGGGTCCAACGTCCTCCACCCTATTACCCCGACAATCAAAAATTCCAAGTTTGACTTATCGGTGACCGTTGAGATCTCTGAATATAGTCCGACTGTCCAGTGGGTTTGGAATACTTCAATTTTTGACAAACGAACTATTGAAAACTGGGCAAAAAACTTTAATCACTTTGTAGATCAATTTGCGCAGGCAGCAATACAGCCGCTTAATCAAATTGGCAGTTTGGCACCTCAATTGGAACTCGCATGGATCAATACTCAGAAAAATAACCTTACATCAAAAGACTTGCCTAATTGGATTGCGATGTTTGAAAAAAACGTTGCAAATCGTGGTAACGCGATTGCTGTTAAGGACGAAGTCCAGGCCTTTTCATACGTGGAACTCAGAGACCGAGCGCAGCAGATCGCCCGCGAACTAATCGAGTCAGGGGTCGAGCCAGGAGATCGGGTTATTGTCCTAAAGCACCGGGACGTGGATTTGGTGGCCTGCTTAATGGCGACCCACTACGCGGGTGCGACCTACATACCGCTTGACCCCTACTACCCCGAAGAAAGACTTACCTGGGTCGTTGAAGACTCAGATCCCAGAGTCATCCTAACCGAACGTAATCTGGCATCTCAGCCTTCAATTTCGACGCGACAAGTCTTAGTCCTTGAAGATATCTCGGAGCGACCACTCGCCCACTTTTTGCCTGGTCCAAACAAGGCTCAATCGGCATATATCATCTTTACCTCTGGTTCGACTGGTCGTCCAAAAGGCGTTTCAATTGGGCACCTTGCCCTGACTAATTTTCTTTGCAGTATGACTCGAGAGCCCCAGCTTGACCAACACGATAATCTACTTGCAGTGACTACAATTTCGTTCGATATTGCTGTGCTCGAGCTTTTTTTACCCCTTATTGTTGGCGGCACCACAACGATTGCGAGTCGCCTCAGCGCAATCGATGGGCGAGCTTTAATTAATCTGGTCGATAAAGAACAAATTACCTGCATTCAAGCGACTCCTAGCACTTGGAGATTGATGCTCGACGCTGGCTGGAGTTCAGCAAAAAACTTTAAAGCGTTGTGTGGCGGCGAGGCATTACCGAGTGGATTAGCTGGGGAGATCATATCAACGGGCGCCACTCTTTGGAACATGTACGGCCCAACAGAGACTACGATATGGTCCGCAGTGAAAAAAGTAACAGTAGAAACATCAGCTTCGGCGTCAGGCAATGAATCTCTAGGGATCGGCATCGATAACACCCTTCTCTATGTGCTCGACACGTCCTTCAATCTCGTGGGCACCGGATGCATCGGCGAATTGTGGATTGGTGGCATCGGACTGGCTCAAGGTTATTGGCAACAACCATTACAGACGGCCGAACGATATCGACCTGATCCGTTTTCTGATGAACCGGGCTCTCGAATGTACGGCACGGGCGATTTAGTGCGAATCAGGCCAGATCAACATCTTGATTTTCTGGGTCGAATTGACAATCAAGTTAAGCTTCGCGGTTTCAGAATCGAACTTGGCGACATTGAGTCAGCGTTATTGCAGCACCCCCAAGTCATCGCCGCCGCAGTCACTGCGGAAGGAAGCACACCAGAGAGTCAACAGTTGATCGCTTATGTGCAGAGTGAGGTTGGCGAAGAAAGCATTAGGTCAATATTGCGTGAGCGCTTACCTGGCTACATGCTCCCCTCGATAATCATCAGTGTTCCCAAATTTCCCCTGACGCCAAACGGAAAAATTGATCGCCGTGCGTTATCAGCTTTTAAAAAAGCCTTACCTAAACCGGTACGGTCTCGCCCCCCAAAAACGCAAGTGCAGCGACTGCTCACTGAAATTTGGGGGGAGTTTCTCGAATTAGAAAGTGTAGATATTGCAACCAACGTATTTGAACTTGGCGCGCATTCATTGATGCTGAGCCAGGTCCAGCAACGATTAGCTGAAACCTTAGAAAAACCCATCGCACTCATTGATCTGTTCCGCTATCCCACTATTCAAGCGCTAAGCGACTTTCTGGATCAGCAACCAAAAAGAATATCTTCCCGCTCTCTGATTACCAAAGCCGCCTCATCAGAAATTGCGATTATTGGCGCCGCTGCAATACTGCCCGGTGCGCCAAATATAGATGCGTTTTGGGATCTACTCAAAAAAGGTGACAGCGGCATCCAGCAATTCACGATCGAGCAACTCCGAGACGCAGGTCTAGAAGACACGCTGATCACAAATCCCGCTTTTGTTCCAGCGCATGGCGCCATTAGTGATATTGAATTTTTTGACGCAGGATATTTTGGAATTTCTCCATCCGAAGCCCGACTCATCGATCCGCAGCAACGACTTTTTATGCAAAACGCGGTTCATGCGCTTGAAAACGCGGGATATGCGCGTTTTGACAAAGCTCAAAATATCGGGGTCTTTGCCGGCAGCGGTCAGAACGATTACCTCATTAACAATGTGTTGCCATTTCTAGATTCAAGCGGGTCAGCTGATTCCTATGATGCGATCATTGCCTCCGAGAAAGACTTTCTCACAACTCGACTTTCTTATCTGCTTAACCTGACCGGTCCAAGCCTGAATATCCAGACGGCCTGTTCAACGGGTTTAGTGGCTGTCCACGCAGCTTGCCAAGCGCTTCGCTCTGGTGAGTGCGAAATAGCGCTTTCAGGCGCCGTGGCGTTACGGATACCTCAAATAAATGGGCATCTTTATCAGGAAAATATGATCGTTTCGCCCGACGGAAATTGTCGACCATTCGATCAGCAAGCGAATGGAACCGTTTGGGGTAGCGGTGTCGTCGCTTTTGTACTGAAGCCGCTTGAGCAGGCCATCGCTGACTGCGACCGAATTATGTCGGTGATAAGAGGTAGCGCAATTAACAATGATGGTGCCACAAAAGTAGGATTTACAGCACCAAGCGTTGAAGGGCAAACCCGGGTCATTCGATCAGCGCTTGCAGACGCGTCTGTTAATCCATCTGACATTCAATACATCGAAACCCACGGGACCGCCACCGCGTTGGGAGATATGATTGAGTTCGAGGCGTTGAAAGATATTTGGCATAACCAAAATTCGACATGCTTTCTTGGGGCCGTAAAATCACAGATTGGACATCTTAATTCTGCGGCCGGAGCTGCAGGACTTCTCAAAGTCGTACTAGCGCTAAAACATCAAAACATACCGCCTTCCCCTTATTTTCAATCCCCTCAAGAAAAGCTTGATTGCTTTAACGATCATTTCAAGATCTCAACTCTTCTAACTCCCTGGCCTAACGATAAAGTCCGAAAAACAGCGAGCGTCAGTTCTTTTGGAATTGGAGGGACGAATGCCCATCTCGTACTAAGCGATGGGCCTGAAACTAATACGGCACGCCCGGCCGATCTCTGTCCGCAGGTCTTAACGCTTTCGGCAAAATCTGAAACCGCACTTAACAGTCTCTGCCGAATAGCCGCCGACCAGTGGTCAAGAAAAGATCAATCAGCTGGGGATACTGCTCGAACGCTGATCGAAGGAACATCCCCGATGAAATATCGTGCAGCAATCGTTGCCGCCCGACTCGGGGAAACAGACTTAATTAAAAACAATGTCCTTTCGCTTCGGGGGCAAACGGCATCCTGTCAACCCACCATCGGGTTTTTATTTCCGGGTCAAGGTGCTCAATCATCAGGAATGGCAAAAACTTTATATGACCGTTACACCGTCTTTCGGGAAACGATGAATGAGATGGCAGGAGTGCTCGATGCGGCGCTGGGTATTGATCTAATCAGTCTTTGTTGTCAGGACCGCTCAGAAGTGAAGACAAAATCTCTTGAGGAAACATGGGTCACTCAACCTGCCCTATTTGCCACCGAGTATGCTTTGGCATCCTTGTGGACCTCGTGGGGAGTCATCCCCCAGGTCATGATCGGTCACAGTTTGGGAGAAATTACGGCGGCATGCCTTGCTGGGGTTTTTGATCTCAATACCGCACTAGATCTTTCGGTTCAACGGGGAAAGATTTGCTGGGAACAAGAAAGAGGATCAATGGTTTCGGTGGCCTCATCGAGATCAGCAATCTCAGCGTTGTTAGTCGATCATCCAAAAGTCGATATCGCCGCAATTAATTCCCCCTCATCAACCGTGTTGGCAGGAGAATTGAATTCGATCGAATCCTTGATTAGCGATCTCACGACCGCTTCAATTCGATTCAAACGACTCGCCGTTTCTCATCCATTCCATTCCCGATTTATGGAACCTGGCGTCAAAAAACTAGCCGATTTTCTCAGCACGAAAGAGCTAAACCCGCCAAACCTCGATATCATTTCTTGTTTTACGGGTAGAAAACTAGAAGCAAACCAAGCGGTTGATCCCAGTTTCTGGGCAAATCAACTTGTTATGCCGGTTCAATTTGATGCAGCATTAAAGTTTCTGGCGAAAGAAATTCCATTACATCTTTTGGAGGTAGGTCCGGGCAAGACGCTATCCCAACTCGCGACTGACCAGCCGCCAAGCAGCGCTACCATCATTACATCAGGAACAGCTGAAGAAACATCATTACTGGAAGCTGCCGGTCGACTTTGGTGTAACGGCGCTGAAATAGCGATTGAAAAAACACTTGAAACTCCTAATGCCACTCCCTACCGTCGAACCTCGATCCCGCCCTACCCCTTTGAAAAAACAAGACACTGGCTCACCGCAGGTCACGACCCTTCCTCAAAGCGCTTACCTATTAACCAGTGGTTCAGTGCAGTCGAATGGGATCGGACGCTCTCGAAGGAGCCCGGTCCTTTGTCACCGACTGCCTTGTGGCTTCTCTCAGGATCGATTGATAGTCAGCTGCTTGAGATCATGTCGGCACTTGGCATCAAAAACGATAGGTCAGAGACGCTCAGCTCCAACTTAACGCCAACGGGCGTAGTTGTTATATTGTCCGAAGAAAACGCGCTGCCGCCAGTCGTACAAGCCAGGGATATTCTTGTTGATATCTATTCCAGGTATCCAAGAGAAAAAATAAAGATTCGATTCATCGCGGCGCCGACAAAACAGGCGCGATTGTCAGAAGGCCACAAAGTAGCACTTTCAATGATGAGGGGGCTAATGCTGGTCGCTCGCCAGGAAATGCCATCCTTAGAGCTTGGTTGGATTGAGATAGACGATTACTCACTCCTCTCAAGTGAGGATTTATTGGCCGACATAACTTCAACCAGTTCCGATCTGTTTGTCACGTATCGACAAGGCGAGAGATTTACGCCTCGATTTTCATCGATAAAGCTGCCAGCTCCTTTAGGTAAGCCCAAAATGCTTCAGCAAGGCGGCTTGTACCTGATCAGCGGTGGTACTGGAAGATTAGGCTATCTCCTCGCGAGTTACCTAAATCAGACTGTGAATGCTCGATGTATTCTCTTGGGGCGAACCGCTCCAAAATCAATACCAACGCATCTTCAAGATTTTTGCGAATTCGCACAATGTGATGTGGGCCTGGAACAAGACGTCAGTCGAGTTGCAACAACCCTTGCGAATAGAAAACTTGTCGTGAATGGAATCATACATGCGGCTGGAAACCCCAATCTGATAGCGTCGATCGAGGAAACGCCTACGAACTGGCCGTGGCCATCTATCCCTGCAAAAGTTGAAGGCGCGAGAAACCTCGGCAAACATTTCGGATCTCAAAGCGATTGGGGACTCATGATCTCATCTCTCGCTTCCCAGCTCGGGGGTTTAGGTTACTCTGAATATGCGGCCGCAAACGCCGGTCTTGATGCTGTCAGCAAAGAAATCACAGAACAGTTTCGCAAACCATGGCTCACAGTCAATTTTGACGCCATTGCCTTTGATGACTCCCATCCCTCTAGCTGGATATCCATGCAAGAGTTAACTCTGGTATTGGATCGAATTCTCAATGTGTCCTCGTTGCGTCAGATCACTGTCTCAACGACCCCGGTCGAAAAGCGGTTAGCGCTTTTTTCTGATGCTTCCGATGACGTCACACAGGAATTGACGATCGTTCATCGGGAAGGTCTCTCCTCAACCGAATCAATGATCACCTCTATATGGGAGCAGTTGTTGGGTTACGATTACATCAACTTAGATGATGATTATTTTGATCTCGGCGGCGACTCGCTAAAAGCGATAAGAATTATTGAAGCGTTGCGCGAACAGTTGAATCATCCTGTACCGATGACATATCTGGTGGAATACCCTACCGTCCGTCAACTTTCAGATGCGATCGAACGGGGTGAGCCATCCAGTAATGGACGTATCGTGGTATCCCTTAATTCAATCAAAAGTCGTCATCAGTTACTTCTGCTTCCCGGTACCGGCGGGAGCGTCATGTACCTGACCGAACTCGCCCGCGATCTTGGAGCCCTGGGCTATGAATGCATCGGCCTACAAGCCCTTGGACATGATCCCAAAGGTCTACCCAGAAGCGCCATAGAAGATATCGCGGCAGATAATCTTCTAGCACTAGGAGCGATAGACCCTCAAGAAGTTACATTGGTTGGACATTCACTCGGCAGCTGGACTGGATTGGAGATGGCAAAACAGCTTCGAGATGGCAGCCAAAAACCGCCCCATCTTATTGTCCTGGACGCAGCCGCACCTGCCGAACGACCCACAGACGAACTTCAAGGATGGAGTGATTCCCAATGGCTTCAATCTGCGGCTGAAAATATTTTTGCAACCTTCAACCTAAAAAATCCGCTTGTCGAGGATCAACTTGTCGGTAGGGGCTGGAATGAACTCATTTCCCTTCTGCACCTAACAATGGTTGAAATGAATCTCCTTCCTGAAGGTAGTAATTCGGAATTCGTCGGCGAAATTGTTGGCGCCTTTAAAAGTCAGTCTCAAATAATATACAGCCCACCAGCGGAAAAAATAACCGACATTAGTTTGGTAAGAGCCAACCAACAATTAGCGTCTTTTGTGAACGGAATCCCTGAGGTCTTTATTCGAGATCCCGCGTGGGGCTGGTTTCAATATGCGGTGGGAAACGTTAAAATACAGAATTGTGAGGGAAACCACTTAAACATGGTTTCGAAAGCAAATAGTGCCAGCCTGGCCGACTGCCTCAAAGGTTGCGTAGAAAGGTTTTTAAATAAATAACTCGCTTTATAGGACCCATCGTTCGAATCGGTTAATCGAGACCTAAAAAATCGACTAAATGCCGAATCCCCGTTGATGGATTACCTTTTTTAATCGCTCTAAATCTTGTTGATCCCATCTTGCCACACTCTCAAATGAAGGGCTTGTATGAATTTTATGATTGAAGTTCCCGCATTTTGCCAACAAGACGCGCCTCGAGACTGGGCGACCCTTCCACAAACACTGACCGATGCGCTCATCAAGGCTAATCAGGACGCTAAGTTAACATTCATTGACCAACAGGGTCGTGCAGTGGTGCAAACCTATCAAGACCTGGTAGTAGACGCGCAGACCATTGCATCTGGTTTGAGAAAAAGCCGGATTGAGGGTAACTCCCCGGTACTCATCCAACTCACCTCAAGCGAAGAGATTATTAAGGCTTTCTGGGGATGCTTGTTCTCTGGATTGCAACCGATTATTTCCCCAGTACCTGAAAGTTTCGACTCTGAAAGTCGTCCAGTTGATCAACTTCGGCACCTGTACAGCCTCATGGACCGACCCGCAATATTATCTAATTCGGAACATATGTCGGCAATCAGACGTTCACCCTTGCTCTCTGAACTTCATGACGCTGATTTTTTTGACTTAAATCAGTTAAGGCAGGCTTCAAACGATCGTCAGATCCATTGCGCAAAACCAGACGACATCGCCTTTTTCACCCTATCATCCGGAAGTACCGGGCTACCCAAGGCGATCCCTCTTTCTCACTCGAATATGATCACGAGAGGACGAGGGGCCAACATCTTATGCAAGAATCAATCTGATGACGTCATCCTTAGCTGGCTGCCGTTTGACCATATTGGCAATATCTCCGCATATCATGTTAGTCCCATCCTTTGCAGTAGTGATCTCGTCTACGCGCCAAAAGAATATGTTCTTGCCAAGCCCACCCGCTGGCTGGATCTAATCGATAAATATCGAATCACACATTCATGGGCGCCTAACTTCGCGTTTGGCTTAATTACCAAGCAACTCCAAAAAAACGATCGTGCACTGGATCAACATTGGGATCTTAGTTGCCTAAAGGGATTGCTATCTGCGGGAGAGTTAATTTCCCATTTAACTGTCCGGTCATTTGTCGACGAAACACAGCGTTACGGATTAAAGCCGAATTCAGTCATTTCTGCTTTTGGGATGGCGGAGGTTTGCTCGGGAGTGAACTATCATCTCCCTGCTTCGGGCGACTCTATTCAATTTGCACACCTCGATCGAAATAGTCTTGACGGCGACATTAGTTTACTGACACCTGAAGATCCAAAGAGTATCTCATTTGCAAACCTTGGACCGATTGCGCCGGGGATGGCAATGCGAATCGTTGATTCGTCGGGTCAATTGAAAAACGAAGGTCAAGTTGGTCAATTTCAGCTCAAGGGCGACGGCCTAATGCGGGGTTACTATAAAAACCCGGAAGCAAACGAGGTCTTCACCGAAGATGGCTGGTTCGACACGGGTGATGCCGCATTCATTCTCGACAAGAACCTCTACTTACTGGGACGCACAACTCTTGGCATCGTTATCAACGGGGTTAATCTATCCAATCATGACGTTGAAAGCGTTGTTGAGGAACTGGAAGACGTCACTCCATCATTTACCGCCGCTTGTGCCGCATTTCCACCAAATGAAGAGTTATTAAAACTAGTCGTTTTTTTTCACACTAGCTTATCAACAGATCCGATCGAGTTTAGTAATCTCAAAAGACAAATTCAGGGCAAACTAGGAAAGCGACTGGGTATCAGAGCTGACTACCTCATACCTTTACCTCAAGGGTCGATACCAAAAACAGCGATTGGAAAAATTCAACACAAGAGGTTGATAACGCAATTTCAAAGTGGAAATTTCAATTCAATAATTTCCAATCAAAAAGCGGTATCGGTTCCGTCTCAAAAAAATGAGGTCACCGGCCTAGCGGGCGACCTTGTTGAGATCTGGTCGGAACTTCTCCCGGGCGTCGAGATAAAGATCGAAGATAGTTTTTTTGAGATGGGCGCTGATTCTCTTGTATTAATGCAGGCGCTTGGATCAATTAACGACCGAGTTGATACACAAATTACTGTCGTTGATTTATTCAAATATCCAACAATCTCGGCACTTACTCAGGCACTGGAAACTGGACAATCTACGATAGCCACGGAGAAAGCACGATCTCGACTCAAGTTGATTGAAGACTTGGGAGCAAACAGGAACGATGCGATTGCTGTCATTGGAATGGCAGGTCGATTTCCAGGTGCGGACTCTATCGAAGAATTTTGGGGAAACCTTCTCAAGGGCGAAGACTCAATTACTCGTTTTGACGAGAAAGATTTGAGTCAAAGCGGATTCAGTCGTGGCGTCTATGATCGACCCGAATATGTAATGGCAAGTCCGCTCTTGAAAGATGCGAGACGGTTTGATGCCGAGTTTTTTGGATACTCCAGTTTCGACGCAGAACTTATGGATCCGCAGCAACGTCAATTTCTTGAGATAGCATGGGAAACTTTTGAAAACGCCGGCTACGATCCCACCACCTATCCCGGCAGCGTTGGCGTGTATGCGGGCGCGGCAATGAATACCTACTTTTTTAATAACGTACTTCCGAATAGATCAAAACTTGATCCCAACGATGATCTTGCGATTGCCACCTTAGATTCAATGGGTGGATTTATGGCAATGGTAGCAAACGACAAGGATTACATCACCACCCGAACTTCTTACAAGCTTAACCTGGACGGTCCCAGCGTCAATGTTCAAACCGCATGCTCTACCGGACTGGTCTGCATCCACATGGCTTGCCAAGCTCTTAAGTCTGGAGAGGCTGATCTCTTCCTAGCAGGATGTTCCTCAATTCAGTCTCCGGAATATGCCGGCCACCTTTATCAACCCGGGATGATTGTCAGCCCTGATGGGCGTGTTCGATCGTTCGACGCTAATGCTGGCGGAACAATATTCGGTAGCGGTGTTGGAGCAGTTCTGCTCAAGCGGCTAAGTGAGGCTGAGCGAGATGGAGACCATATTCATGCAGTGATCAAAGGTTCGGCCGTAAATAATGACGCGGGCGCAAAGGTTGGTTATGCCGCACCATCAAGCGATGGTCAGGCAATTGCGATAGCAGAGGCATTGACGATGGCAAACGTGCCTGCAGATTCAATAGGCATGGTCGAAGCGCATGGAACCGGGACAGTTGTCGGTGATCCAATCGAATTTGACGGCCTTCGACAGGTCTATCAAAACGAGACTGAATCAGTCGGTTTTTGCGCCCTTGGCTCAGTAAAAACGAATGTTGGCCACCTTCAGATTACCTCAGGCACTGCCGGATTTATCAAAGCCGCCCTGGCGGTATCAAAAGGGAAAATTCCTCCACTTGTCAACTTTGAAATTCCAAACCCCGCTCTCGATATTGAAGAATCCCCTTTCTTTTTTAACTCAGAGACAATCGATTGGCCAATAGAAGGTCCACGTCGAGCGGGCGTAAACTCACTTGGAATCGGCGGCACTAACGCGCATCTAATCCTAGAACAGCCGCCAGAGCCATCCCCTCGGGATCTTTCGTCTGACCGAAAACATCACCTCCTGCGGCTTTCGGCTAAAACGCCAGCCGCGCTGTCGCGACTCGCAGGTCGGTATCAGGAGTTCTTGTCAGGCGAGTGTACGGGGGAGGTAGGTGACTACTGTTTCACCGCAAATATCGGTCGGAAACTTTTTGCACACAGACTCTGCGTAAGCGGAAGAACGAATCAGGAGTTAGCCAAGCAACTCCAGAATTGGATAAAAGATTTCAACCCTTCCAACGCTGTAGCAACAACACAATCACTCACTCCAATTGCTTTCGTTTTTACCGGACAAGGTAGTCAATATGTTGCGATCGCGAGAGATCTTTACCTAACTCAATCCACCTTTCGGAACGCTCTAGACGACTGCGCTAATCACTTTTCGAAACATATGCAGATTGATGTAATCGGTCTAGCCACGGACGTAAAACTAACCCAGACTGACCTCCTGCCTACGGATCAAGCGCAGCCGTTAATATTTTCAATTGGTTACGCGTTAGCTCAAATGTGGATGAGTTGGGGCGTAACGCCCGATTACATCTTGGGTCATAGTCTCGGTGAGTACATCGCAGCGTGTGTTGCAGGTATTTTCAGCATTGAGGATGCTGTAAAACTGGTCTCCCTTAGAGCATCACTAATGCAGGCCACGACCGCGAAGGGAGAAATGTGGGCCATACATTGTGATGCGAAAACCGCTCGTCATGCTATTAAAGATCAATCCACAAAGATCTCACTTGCAGCCGATAATGCGCCAAACAGTGTCGTTATCTCGGGGAACGATAGCGCGCTCAAAAGCATAATTAACGACTTGAAAAATCGAAGCATTGTTGCTCAGAAACTAGAGACATCTCACGCCTTCCACAGCCCTTTGATGGACGAGGCGAAGCGGGCATTTGAAAAGTCTTGTTCAGATGTGCGATTTAGCTTGCCCCAAATTCCTCTCATCTCGAACCTCACCGGTTCAATTGCCACAGAGGAAATAACTTCATTGGATTACTGGGCGGAACATATAAGTAGACCTGTCCTTTTTCGCCAATCTATCGAGTCTCTGAACCAACTTGGCATCTCGACTTTCTTAGAGATTGGCCCTCACCCGGCCCTCTCCACACTTGGCCTAATGTGCTCGTCAGTCGATGCAAAGTGGTATCACTCGTTAAATCGAAAATCTGAAAATTGGGACTCGATTATTTCTACCGTTTCAAAACTTGCTGAAACCAATGATATTGATTTGAAAGCTTTTGATCGAGACTACCCTCGCCATAAAGCAGAACTGCCAACCTATCCATTTGACACCACCTCTTACTGGCTCGAACCATTGCCAACTCAACGGCAGTCCAGAAGCCAGAGTAACCGCTCACTTCTAGGCAAAGCCATCCCGCTAGCAACGGTGTCCCATAAGATTTTTGAAAGCGAACTTGATCCGATAGAACTACCCGTTCTTCGTGACCATCTAATCAACAACGTGCCTGTTGTCTCAGCAGCGGGAATGATGTCCATGATGTTATCCGCGGTCGAGGAATCATCTCCTGAGAACCATCGAATCACGTTGGAAGAAATCACTTTTCAAAAACCATTGATTTTGAGTCCTGAAAGTACACTCGTCTCCCAGACCGTCGTCAACCCGGAAGATGGAAAAATAGAACTATGGAGTCGTACCCAGTCGGGTGATTTTAAAAATCTCCACTGCCGTTCGGTCTCAAAAGTCGACTCCCGAAAAATAAAACGAATTTCTTTAGATAGCTTAAAAGCCCAATTTACCGATCTTACGTCTATCGATAAATTTCTAAAAGAGATCAACGACAGGCATATTTTCCTAGGTCCAAGCTACCGTTGGACAGAAAACCTGCAAAAAAACAAAAGAGCAGCGCTAGCGACTTTGAAGAAACCAAGTCGGTTGGGTGGTCAGGACTCTAGCACTGCAATACACCCGGGTTTAATTGACACCTGCTTTGGTTTACTCCTCGCAACCGCGGATCTTCCTAAGAGTCAGACTTGGGTGCCGTTTGGTATTGACCAATTGTCATGCGCCACAGGGAATCTTGCCCGCGCCCAGTACGCGTTCTTTGAGTTGAGAGATTCAGACGCTAAAGAGATTGCGGTTGGCGATGGATTAATCTTGGATTCGCAAGGTGATGTTCTGATTGAAATCAGTGGTCTTCACGCGAGACCTGCAGAGTCCAAATTTGATTTTCAACGTACAGAAAAAAATTCTAGCCCGAGTCGATACATTCAAAAATGGCACGCAGCAAGACCTGAACGCACTCCTGCCTCTGTCGGACATTGGACGCTAGTGGGCCAGACAGACTGGTCAAGCGGTATTGCTGGGAAACTTGAAAACGCTGGCTGTGAAGTGTCCGTTGTCGAGACTATAGATGACCTCTCAAAAATTACAAACGGCGTTATCAGCTCATGCGCATTAGATCAGCACCTTACGACTCATGAGATTATTGATCAAAACCGAAGCCTCATTAAAGCACTAGCGAAGAAGAATGTGTCTCTGAGTAACGGTCTATGGCTGCTGACAAATAATGCTTACTGTGTAACGGGCGAAGAGTTAGTAGACCCTCAGCAAACTTCAATTCGTGGTTTATGTGTCGGTACGCGCCACGAACATCCCGAACTTATTGCTCATCACCTCGACATTACCCCTACGACTCAATACCAGCAAATTGTTGATCTCGTTTTATGCCCGTTACAAGACCCATGTATCGCACTTCGCGGATCAGAAAACTTTATTGCGAAACTAAGTCCTCAATCTCGTTCTGGCGACCAAATCACCAGCTTTCATAAAGATCGTACTTACATCGTGACCGGCGCGTATGGCGCTCTGGGCCAACAAGTAACCCACTGGCTAATTGACCGAGGCGTTAGACATCTTCTCCTGTTGGCACGGAAAACACCGTCCCCAAACCCTTTTAAAATTGTCGCGAATGACAATGTGGCAATTTATGACCGAAGTTGTGATCTTGGCAACTTTGATGAATTGCAGGAGATTCTCAAATCCACATTGCCAGAGATTCCAACGATCGCTGGACTTTTTCATTGTGCAGGCCAACTTAATGACGAACCACTAGTGGATTCAACTTCCTCAGGCTTTGAGTCGGTGCTTAACGGCAAAGCACTTGGCGCTCAAAATCTCGATACGCTTTTAGAATCCCAGCCCCTAGAGCAATTTGTAATGTTCTCTTCCGCTGCATCGGTTCTAGGCAATGGCGGTCAATCATCCTATGCGACCGCCAATGCCTTTCTTGATGGGGTCGCCCACGCAAGAAAAACTCGTGGATTACCTGCACTCAGCATTAATTGGGGACCGTTTTCCGGTAGCGGAATGGCAACTGACGAAAGCGCGTCTCGACAATTGAGGATGCAGGGTTTTCAGCCGTTGGAGCCCGCAAACCTTGGTGTCTGGTTGGACGCAATGCTAAGTGAAAAATCACCGCAAGTAATGTTCGTTGATTGCGATTGGTCACAGTACTGTCGCGTTAATCCGGCTAATATATCTCTGTTATCTGACATTACGGAGCCGGGAAACCCCGGCGCCTGGAATAACCCCAATAGTCAAAAAGTGGACTTGCAAGGACAAACGCCCGACGAACGTCGCAAGACCCTCATTGATCTCGTAAAAGGGTCTGTCGCTGGCTTGCTTGGGATTGCTGACCCCCAGTTAATTTCACACGATAAGCCATTATCTGATCTTGGTCTTGATTCACTTTTAGCCGTGCAATTACGAAATCAATTAGGGTCGGCCACCAGCTTATCCTTGCCTGTTGGTCTTGCCTTTAGCTATCCAACTTTAAACGAGATGGCATCCTATCTGGATATCCGCCTGTCCGAGAATGAGAAAAGCAACGTACCCAAAAATTCTAACAACAGCGAAACATTGCAGTCTGCTCAAGCGACTTTGGATGATCTCGATGAACTGCTAAAGATTAATCCATGAAATTTAATCAATGGATTACCTGCCCGGAACCAAAACCCGAGGCAGATTTAAGACTCTTTTGTCTCCCCTTTGCAGGTGGCGGTGCTTCAATTTACCGCGCATGGTCACACGGTCTTGGGCCCAAATACGAAGTCTGCCCCATACAATTACCCGGCCGCGAAAATCGCGCCGGAACCAGCGCGGTCAGTGACTCTAAGCACCTGGCTGAAATGATTGCGAGTCAGATGTCTCTATATCTGGATAAACCTTACTTGGTATATGGACATAGCATGGGCGGCCTGCTCGCTTATGAAGCTTTAAAGCAGTTAGAAAACGCCGGCCATGCGCTTCCGAAAACTGCATTTATTGGCGCGCATCGAGCGCCCCATTTACCGCCACGCAGATCATCTATGATCGGTTTAAGCGATCACGACTTTATCCAAAAAATTAGCTCATTCGGTGGTTTCGAAAAAGAAGTGTTAGACAGTCAAGAGCTGATTCAATTTATTTTGCCAACCTTACGTGCCGACTTCTCTGTCTGCGATGGCTACCAGTATCACCCCTACCAGCCGCTCGATTGCCCTCTAGTCGTATTTTCTGGAACTGACGATCCCGAAGTGCCCCCATCGGATATGGATGAATGGGGTCAGCATTCCATCTATCCATTGCAGCATATCTCATTGCCCGCAGGTCACTTCTTTTTGAAAACTCATGCCACGATGTTGCAAACACACATTCGACAATTTTCTCAGCGATAAACGACGTCATGGCCTCAGGTGAATCTCAAAGTTCCGATATCAAAAAATATCGAAATGCGCTCGCTCAAGCACGAGAGACGATATCGCAGTTGTTATCCGAAAATCAAAAGCTCAATCGATCAACGCCCATTGCCATTTCAGGAATGAGTTGTCGCTTCCCCGGTGGCGCAAATTCTCCAAGCGCCTACTGGCACCTGTTGCGATCTGGGCAAGATGGAATCTCAACTCTCGGTGATCGACGATGGCCTAAAAGTAAATACTTTGACGAAAATCCTGACACCCCAGGAAAAATGTATACCGATCGAGCAGGGTTAGTATCCCAATCTGTCGATTTATTTGATGCTGCATTTTTCGGCATATCGCCTGGGGAAGCGACGGCGCTTGATCCTCAACAACGATTCCTGATGGAAACCAGTTGGGAGGCTTTAGAGGATGCTGGAATTATTCCAGCGACGCTAAACCATTCCAAAACTGGGTTCTTTATCGGGATGTCAGGTGACGATTACGCCAGATTCCACCGCCACAGCGGTGACCCTAAACTTATTAATGCGTATAGCCTGACGGGCTCTACTATGAGCACCGCGGCCGGACGACTATCTTATTTTTACGGCTCAAATGGACCAAGCCTGACGCTGGACACCGCCTGCTCATCATCGCTGGTGGCTTTGCACTTAGCGGTTCAAAGTCTGCAATCCGGGGAGAGCGATCTTGCGTTAGTCGGCGCCAGCAATCTTATCTTGTTGCCAGAGGTTCATGTCGCTTTCTGTCGATTGGGCGCTCTATCTCCAGATGGAGCATGCAAAACGTTTTCAGCAAATGCCGATGGCTATGTTCGTAGTGAAGGCACTGGCTTCGTCGTACTCGAACGACTAGAAGATTGCGAAAATAGAAAAAGCAAAATTTATGGCATTGTTAATGGATCTGCCATCAACCAAGACGGTCGAACTGCCGGACTATCAGCGCCAAGCGCTAGAGCCCAACAGGAAGTGATTCTGACCGCCCTTGATGATGCGAAATTAGAGCCGTCACAGATTGACTACGTAGAAACACATGGAACCGGTACAAATCTTGGGGATCCCATTGAAATTGAAGCGCTATTTGAATCGATCGGACAACGTCGAGATCGTCCACTCTTAATTGGCAGTGCAAAGTCCAACATAGGACACATGGAGCCAACAGCTGGACTCGGCGGTTTAATAAAGATTCTGCTATCTCTCCAGCATCAGGAACTACCAGGTAATTTACACTTTGAATTACCTAATCCACTGATTCAATGGTCCTCAATTCCCTTTCAAGTTGTCTCTAAAACCGTACCCTGGCACGCCCAACATAACGAGCCTCGGCGAGCGGGGCTCAGCGCTTTTGGATTTAGTGGGACTAATGCCCATGTCATTATCAGCGAACATATTAAACCTGCAGATTTTCTTGAACCACCCTCTGATCCAATTTTTACACTTGAGTGCAGCGCAAAATCACCTGGGAGTCTGCAGCAACAAGCCAAAAACTATCTGAACGTCCTCCAGTCCAAAAAATTTTCGACTTTTGATTTATGCGCTTCCGCCCACCTTCACCGATCCAGATTTCCATTTCGAAAATGGTTTTCTGGCAAAAATGATAACGAGATCAAGTCAAAAATCGAGATTTTTCTAAGAGACCCAGTTTCAAACTCGCACTCCTCACCACTCCCAAATGAACGTGTTAAAAGCGTATGGACATTCACCGGGCAAGGTTCTCAATATCTAGGAATGGGTGCGGAGCTATACGATCAAGATGATTTGTTTAGGTCGATCATAGATGTCGCCACTGAAATACTCTCCCCATTTCGAGAAATCTCAATCACCAATCTAATCACGGGGCGAGACCCTAGCGGCTGTATTCATCAAACTGAGTACAGTCAACCCGCCCTTTTCGTCCTTGAGTATGCTCTGGCCCAGCGATGGATTCATTGGGGCTTTCAGCCAGACGCTGTCCTTGGACATAGCATAGGAGAATATGTCGCAGCGTGCGTCTCAGGCGTGATGTCATTGGAAGATGCACTGAAACTTGTAGAGTGTCGTGGGCGACTCATGGGCTCCCTACCATCCGGCGGTGGCATGGCTGCTGTCCAATTGAGCGAAGACGACGTCTACAGGTGCCGACAAGAATTCGATTTAGAAAAAGAGGTCGATTTTGCAGCGATTAATAGTGCTACCGAAACTGTCATTTCCGGCTCCCAAGAAGCAATCAGCAAATTCTGCAAGCACCTTGAGACATCTGGTGAGTCTGCGACCGTGTTAAACGTTTCGCATGCGTTCCACAGTTATTTGATGGATCCCATCCTCGATGAGTTTCGGAAAATATGCGAATCGATAAGTTTGAATAAACCCGAAATTCTGATGGCACTTAATCTGGATGGCTCGGTTAATCAAGACCTCCCTGCCTCGTCAGATTATTGGTGTCGACAGATACGGTCTGCAGTCAGATTCGATGACTGCTATCAGACGCTCAAAAGTTCCGGGCACACTGTGTTTCTTGAAATGGGACCGCAACCAATACTCACACAGATACTCAAAAGCAACCAAGATTCATCGATTCGGGCGCTGTCCGTTCTAAGTCGAGGACAATCCTCGGTAGATAAACTTGCGACTGCGCATGAACGCTTACTTGAGATCGGCGTTACACCTGATTGGGAACAGCGCTATCGCGGTTATCGATTTGTTGAATTACCCGTCTATCCTTTCGACCATCAGCAGTTTTGGGCAAGCAAGGGATTTGAAATGGCATTGAATGATCGCACGACTTCAAATAGTCATTCCGAGTTGAGTCAAAGCCTAAAATGGAAATCGCTTGAACTAGAACCTCCTCTTAAAACTGCAGACTGGTTGATCACCGGCAATTTGTCTACAAAACTTTCACAAGACATTGACCCGGCAGAGTCGCACCTTCAATTCACAAAAGTCGAGTTGAATTCCGCGTGGAAAATATTAAACGCCCAACATCCAGATGGAATCATAATTCAGGCAAGTCCCGATTCTGACAGTGTCGAAACACTTACGCGGCATCTTGAACAAGTACGACTCTTGGTTAGAACAATCGCGTCTAGCAATCTCGCGACGACCGTTTGGATAATTGGCGATCCTGTTAACCAAGGATTGTCGACTCACGCCTGTCGTGGCCTCATGCAAACATTACTGCTTGAATACCCTAGCCTTTGTGGTGGCTTAATCGAATTGCATCAAAACCAGGCTTGTTCTCTCGATAAGGTTTTGGGCACAACCGGACTTAGAGGATGGTTTAGACTCGAATCGAAAACGGTTCAGTACCCGGTAATTGCACGCGATATTCGAGCCAACGAAACACTCAGAACCGACCTTGACTCGGTGATCATTTCAGGTGGCCTGGGTGGCATTGGTCTTTCAATTGCAAAAACACTATGCGACCGTGGCGTGCCGCACATTTGCCTAATTGGCAGAACGACCCCTAGCGAGGCCACTTCAAAAAAAATCGACAAGTTCCGCCATAG
This sequence comes from Pseudomonadota bacterium, assembly GCA_018672825.1. Taxonomy (GTDB): domain Bacteria; phylum Pseudomonadota; class Gammaproteobacteria; order Arenicellales; family UBA868; genus UBA868. Next base: position 79,379 of record JABHUE010000124.1, read on the forward strand.
TGGATCAACGGTGGAGGTGCACATACTAGACGTTGCAAAAAAGAACTCAAAGACAGTTATTCGTGATCTCGCATCTCGATTTTCTCAGAGTACGTTTTTTCACTGCGCCGGCGTGATGCCGATCGACGGAGAAAATGACATCTCACAGGCGTTTGAAGGAAAAGTCCTAGGGGGACTTAACATTGCTAACGCGATTTCTGAATTCCCCGATATTCATCTTGTCATGATGGGGTCAATTTCGGCAATTACTGGGACACCTGGAATCTCGGCCTATAGTGCGGCTAACGGAGCACTTACTGGAATCGTCGCTAACAGAAACGTTTCGGGCGGGCGAGGGGTTTGTGTTAACTGGGGGCCGTGGCTTGATGGCGGGATCATTGGGGAAGCAGAAATTGATCAGACCCAGGCGTCTGGATTCTCTGGCCTCACTACCAACGAGGCTCTTGATGCATTATCGTTAATCTCATCGAGCATTGATCATCCATGCGTAATCAACGCGGACTGGCAGCGCGTGTCAGAAAGTTTCTCGATCCGAAAATCGCGGACATTGTTTGAAGAAATAGCTGCGCATTCAAAACCATTACCGGAGAAAACTCCCTCAAAGGGCCCACCGTTTCTTGCCGACCTCCCAGATGACGAGAAACTTGGGGCACTTCTTAATCTTCTACGAACGCCCCTTGGTCAAATTCTTGGACTCACACCATCCGAGAGCATTGATATCGACAGAGGTTTTTTTGATCAAGGCATGGATTCGATTAAAGCTCTTGAATTTCGAGAATCAATAGACGATCTAGCAGGTATCCGGCTCGAGGCCGCCGATATTTTTGATTACCCAACCCTCTCTCGTCTCGGTCAATACGTATTGAATCTAATCAGCGGAGACGAAGCGAGTCACACGGATCAGAAGATTAACGAGGACAGGGATATCGAAATTGAGACCCTCAGTGAAGAAGATCTCTCTGCATTGATCGATGCCGAGTATCTTTTAACCCAACCACAACCCAAAAAGAAGAATCGCTAAGTGACTGACCAAAAACTTTCCGCTCTTCGGAAGGCGGCCGCAACAATCGGTCGATTAAACGCGCGAATAGAATCGCTGGAAAGCGAGCATACGGACCCAATCGCAATAGTCGGTCTCGCTTGTCGCGGGCCGGGAGCCGAAAACGCCGATCAACTCTGGGAGATGATTAGCGACGGACAGCATGGCATTAGTGATGTGCCTGCAAGCCGATGGGATGTGAATAAGAACTTTGACCCTCGCCCCGGGGTGCCGGGCAAATCATGTACCCGAAAAGGCGGATTCATCGATGGAGTTTCTGAATTTGATGCTGAATTTTTCAACATTTCATCCAGAGAGGCGGAAGGAATGGACCCGCAACAACGAATTCTGCTTGAGTGTGCCTGGCATTGCTTTGAGGATGCAGGAATTAAGCCGTCGACCCAACAGGGTCAATCCTGCGGAGTGTTCGTCGGAGTAACGGCCACTGACTACGGAATGCTGCAAGCCAGCACTGACTCATCCGATGAAGTGAATCCCTACTTCAATACCGGTACACCCCAAAATGTTTGTGCCGGACGGATATCGTATGTGTTTGGGTTGGAAGGCCCGAGTATGGCGGTCGATACCGCCTGCTCCTCTTCGCTCACAGCGATTCATCTTGCCTGCCAAAGCCTGCGTGCGGGCGATTGTGAAACCGCGATAGCCGGAGGAGTGAACTTAACCCTCACTCCTTTACTCTATTCGACGCTTTCAGCTGCTGGCATGCTGTCTGTCGATGGATTCTGCAAGCCTTTCGATAACGAAGCGAATGGTTACGCTCGAGGTGAAGGCTGCGGATTAATTATCCTGAAACGCTTAAGCAATGCCGAAAAAGATGGCGACAACATTCTAGGAATCATCCGCGGCTCGACGCTGAATCAAGACGGCGCGAGCAGCGGCTTAACGGTTCCAAACGGCGTGGCACAAAAAAATCTCATTAAAAAAACCCTTGACCGAAGCCACACACGCCCAGAAGAAATCAATTATGTCGAAGCACATGGAACCGGCACACCTTTAGGTGATCCAATAGAGGTACGTGCGCTCGGAAGGGCTCTAGCGTCTAGTCGGATCGCTAACGACCCCCTTCTAATTGGCTCGATTAAATCCAATATTGGTCATCTCGAATCTGCAGCAGGCGCATTCAGCGTCATTAAAGTTTTAATGGCACTCCAGCATGAGATGTTGCCACCTACCCTCCATATTTCAGAACTGAACGGAGAATTAGATTGGGCCTCCCTCAACATTAAGCCCGTCACTTCACCAACCCCATGGCTGAAAAATAAGGATAGAAAGAGAGTGGCAAGTGTTAGTGGGTTTGGCGCAAGTGGCAGTAATGCTCATCTAATAATTGAGGAAGCGCCAGAGACAAATGATCAAAAAATCAATGCGCAACTTCCTCGCAATCCTGTCCTCGCGTTTTCTGCGCGCAGCGAATTATCATTGAGGCGTCTGGCACAAAAATATGCAGATTTAACCGAAAGCGCAAATTCAGAACAAATCGCGGCAATTGCCTGTGCTTCAGTGACTCGCCGAGAAAGCTTGACCTTTCGGGCCGCCATTGCGGTGCAGGACAAGAATAAGTTGTCGGTGGCGTTGTCTCAACTCGCTAACGGTCAATCAATGACCGTCGGAATCGGACCGTTAGTCGCTAAGCGAGATCATAATGTTGCTTTTATCTTTAGCGGTCAGGGAGATGTTTTCCCTGGAATGGGGATGGGTCTGTATCAGGAATATCCGGTCTATCGAGCAGCCATCGATGAATGCGCGACACTATTAGGCGCCTCGCTAGGTCAAGATCTACTGTCGATTCTTTCGCCCGAGAATACTCAACTTGTTGAGAAGCCGATCTGGTCTCAGGCAGCATTATTTTGCATCCAATATGCCCTGACCCGTTTATGGGATTCGGTTGGCCTCAAACCGACCGCCGTAGCGGGTCACAGCATTGGCGAATTCGCGGCGTCGGTCGCTGCGGGAGCGGTACCACTTTCCGCTGCCTTGGATGCTATTGTCATCCGAGCTGAACTGATGGAGGGCCTTCCGGACCGCGGAGGAATGTCCGTTGTGCTCGCCGACCGTCCGACTCTACAAAAGGCTTTGAGCGATTTGGGCAACCCCCCAATTAGTATCGCGGTCGAGAATGGTCCTGCCAATTTCGTTGTGTCGGGCGATCAAGAAAGCCTCCTAGAGTTAAAAAAATTACTCGCGAAAATCAACGTCCGCTGCCATCCCCTTTCGGTAACGCATGCTTTTCATTCAAAACTCATGGATCCGTTGCTTGATGATTTCGAGCACAAGATCACTGAAAGGTTTGGGTCAGCACGCCCATCGACGTCTTACTTCTCATCGTTGGAAGGTAGGCGCCTCGATCGCACGTCAAGTCTTGACGGGAATTACTGGCGTCGACATTGCCGCCAGCCAGTTCTTTTTGCTCCAACAATTAATGCAATGCTCGAATCTGGAATCACCTGCTTTATCGAGATTGGTCCAGCCACGACCATAGCGGGATTAATCAAGCAGGTGTCTCCCCAAGCATTGACAATCTCCTCATTGCCGTCAAGGGAAACCTCAGGGCTTGAATCGGCAATGGCAAAGGCCTGGGCCAACGGGATCGCGATTCACTGGGAAGGCCTCCCGTTTCATGAGCCCAGACCCAATGTATCGCTTCCCTTATATCCATTTAATCGTCGGCCATACTGGCTCAAAAAAATAGAACAAGCAGATCAACAATCTTCAATTGAAATCGATGATATGACTATTAACAAAAACTCTGCCGCACGTCTTGAAGAAGTCTTAACCAAGCTCTTGACGATCTTTTCAACACTCCTTCGCGTCCCTGAAGAATCGATTGATGCCGATGCCCAACTCATTGAGATGGGTGCCGACTCGTTGATCCTCGTCTCGGGGGTGAATACGATCGAAAACGAGTTCGGACTCAAGCTTGAGATTCAGCAACTCTTTGAGGAGGTCACCAGTCTTTCAGCGATAGCGGCCTACATCGTCACAAACACCACAGCGCCCGACGTCGACATTGAAATTAGCCGGCCCGTGAACACAGCCGTAGAAGCCTCGGAAAACAAGAATATGAGAACGTCGGCCCCGAGTCAGCCAGTTGAATTTTTCGGGTCAGAACTCTCGGAAATGTCAAACGGAGACAGCTCTGATTTAACCAAATTGATAGCGGCGCAGACCCAACTCATGGCGCGACATCTTGAACTTCTTCAGGGGACCAACAACGTTCCACAACAAACTGTGGTTCGGTCAAAAAATGTGGAATTAAATACATCCCCTGTACCCACAGCATCTGACTCATCTAATACCGACCGGTCATCCCCACTTCGCGCACTTAATAAACCAATAAGTAAAACCTCCTCTCTGACCACCGAACAGCAAAAGCACATGGATCAGTTAATGGAGCGTTATCTCAACAAAACGACTGAATCGAAACGTCTCGCTCAGGCGTGTCGCTCCCAACTCGCTGATAGTCGTGCGAGCGTTGGTTTTCGATTTTCAACGAAAGAAGTGCTTTACCCCATAACCGGGACGGATTCGACCGGCTCGAGAATCATTGATGTTGATGGGAATGAATATGTCGACTTGACTATGGGCTTTGGAGTACTTCTATTTGGAAACAAGCCAAGCCATATGAATGGAACTCTTGAAGAAGAACTGAGTCACGGATTCCAACTCGGACCCCGAAGTGTAGTGATGCATGAAGTAGCATCCCTCTTCTGCGAGTTAACCCATAAAGAAAGAGTCGCGTTTACCAACTCTGGGACCGAAGCCGTGATGACCGCTTTAAGATTAGCGAGAGCCGCAACAAAACGAGATAAGATTGTGATCTTCGAAGGCGCTTACAACGGTCACTCCGATGGCACTCTCGCGAAACGCGTAAAGGATCAAAATGGCGTCTGGCGTTCTGAACCCGTATCCCCAGGAATTCCCCAAAATGTGGCCAGTGACTGCATCGTTGTTGAATACGGCTCTGATGAAAGCCTGGAGATAATTCGCCAATCGGCTGGGGAAATAGGGGCTGTACTTGTTGAACCCGTTCCGAGTCGAAATCTGGAACAGCAGCCTGTTGATTTTTTGCGCAAGTTGCGCGCACTAACGCATGATCTCGATATCGCACTCATATTTGATGAGATGATTACAGGATTCAGGGTTGACCCCGCGGGAGTCCAAGGCCTCTGGGGTATCGAGGCTGATCTTGCGACCTACGGAAAAATTCTTGGAGGTGGCACACCCATTGGCGCAGTTGCAGGGCGGTCGCGGTTTATGGACGGCATCGACGGTGGCATGTGGCAATATGGCGACGATTCGTACCCTAGCGCTCAAAGAACTTATTTTGGCGGCACTTTCTGCCAGCATCCAGTCTCAATGGCAGGCTGTCTCGCCACCCTTCGGGAACTCAAAGCGCAGGGTCCGGCGTTGCAACAAAACTTGAACAACCGGATGAAGGTCTTTGCCGATCGAGTTAATACATTTTTTGAAGGCGAATCGTTACAGCTAAGAATTGTCTTCTTCGGCTCTATATTTACATTTCGCGGACCCGGAAACCTAGAAGTCTTTTTCTATCACTTGCTAGAGAAAGGCGTTTATATCTGGGAATGGCGCGCCTGTTTCCTGTCGACGTCTCACACTGATGAAGATCTTGATAAGGTCTACACCGCCATTAAGGATTCAATTATTGAGATGCGATCAGGAGGATTTTTTCCGCCCATAGAAAAATCTCAAAAAAAAACACTTCCAATAGTCAATGAACAAAAGCCTGCCCATCGCGCTAATTTCAGTTTTTATTTTTTTGGGAATTACGACGCAAGTTACTCAAAAGAAAAATATGATCTAGTCATTGCCGCCTCGAAACATGGCGACAAACAAGGGTACGAAGCGGTCTGGCTTCCAGAACGTCACTTTGATCGATTTGGTGGATTCTCACCGAATCCGTCCGTTTTAGCGGCAGCACTCGCTCGTGAAACGACATCAATAAAAATTCGCGGGGGTAGCGTCGTCTTACCCCTGCACCACCCGCTTCGAGTAGCCGAGGAATGGGCACTTGTCGATAATCTGTCTAATGGACGCACTGGAATCGCTTTTGCGAGCGGCTGGCATCCCAACGACTTTGCACTCGCACCCGAGAATTTTGAACAAAACAAGGCCGTCACCTTTAAAAACATCGAAGTGGTTCGTCAACTCTGGTCCGGTAAGTCAGTCACATTTAAAGACGGCACCGGCAAAAAAGTTGATCTTTCAATTTTCCCCCAACCGAAGCAATCTGTACTCCCGGGATGGCTTACTGTTGTCGCGAATCCCGAGACCTATGAAAAAGCTGCAGAGCTTGGACTCGGTGTTCTCACAAATCTCCTCGGACAGTCGGTAGAAGAACTTGAGCAGAATTTGTCCCTTTTCAAAAAGGCATGGCTGAAGCATGGAAGAGACCCCAAGGACATTCAGATTGCAGTGCTATTGCATACCTACATTGAAGCGGACGCTACTCAGGCAATAGAGACAGCCCGAAAACCTTTAACAGATTATCTTTTGGCTAGTATGAAGTTATTCCAAAAAATGGCTGAAGCACTTCCAGAGCATTTACGAGATATTGACAAAGTCAGCGAAACAGATCGGGCGTTTATCATCAATAGAGCATTCGAGCGCTACATCTCCGAACGCGCCCTAATAGGCTCTCCCAGTACTTGCGCGTCTATGGTCGAGCGACTAATCGCTTTAGGTGTCACAGAGATCGGCTGCTTTTTAGACTTTGGTGTTAGTGATGAGCAAGTTCTTGAGAATCTCTCAAGCATTGACCAGCTCCGAACCCAATTCCAGTCTAACCAAGACAATTTCACGCCCAGTTCTGACGCCCAGCGCCAACTCTGCCTGTTGTCAGCCCTTGACCATGAGGGTAACGCTGCGTACATGGATCCCGCAATTATCGACTGGCGCGGCCCTCTCGACTCAGACCTCCTGCAGACAATTCTTCAAGCTCTAGTGGGTCGTCATGAGTCACTTCGATCGAATATTGTTGAGAACGGAACGATTTTAGATATTCACTCCAATTATGCTGTTGATCTTGAGCAACAATCATTTGAATCCGAGGAAAATCCCGAATCTGCCGCCGATCAATGGCTCAAAGCTGAACTAAGCAAAGGAGTCGATTTATCAAAGGACAGGTTATTCAGGCCCGTCGTTTTAAAACTAAGAGAAAATGAATTCCTGGTGGCGTTTCTCAGTCATCATGCAATTTCGGATGGCCCTTCGATGGGCATGCTTATTGAGGAGCTTGCCGAATGCTATAACTCCATGGTCAATACAGGCGGACTGCCTGAACTTAAAAAAGCGAAAGACTTTAGCGCGTATGTTTTGGAGTTGAATCAACAACGAAACACGCCAAGAATGCAGTCCTCTGCGAATTACTGGCGCGGCACCCTTGCACCCCTCCCCACGCCTTTGGATTTACCATTTGATTATCCCCGTCAAGATGTTCGCACCTGGAACGGAGACCGACTTGTTGTGCAAAGCTCGGGTAAATTAGTCTCAGATTTAAAAGTGTTTGCAAAACAGCAAAACGCAACTCCCTATATGTTACTCCACGCCACTTTTGCGGCGTTACTTCACCGGTGGAGCGGAAAAAATGATTTGATAATCGGCGCGGCCTCGGCGGGTCGAAGCGAAATCAAACAGTCCATGGTCGGATATGCAGTGCATCTTCTTCCGGTTCGCAGTCGAATTGACCAACACACCACACAAAAGTCATTTATCTCCAAAACGATCAAGACACTGTTAGATTCATATTCCCATCAGGCTTATCCTTTCGCTTGGCTATTTGACGATCTAGAAATTCCACGCGATGCGGCGCGTCCACCACTAGTGAGCGTAATATTTAATTACGAAAGATTGCCTGATCACTACAAGATCGGCGCCGCGGAAATCCGACCAAGACTTGCTCCAGTCACGCATTCGCGAGTTGACCTAACATTTACAGTGAACCATATTGGAGAACGCCTTGAATTAGTCGCGGATTACAATTCGGATCTTTTTGCAGGAAAAACAATCCTCAGACTGTTAAAAAGTTTTGAATACTTTATTGAACAATTCTCGCAAACGGTTGATCGCCCCCTCAATGAATTGCCACTACTCTCTTTGAGTGACTATGAGATGAGTATTCGAGAATGGAACAACTCGCCCTCGGCACCCCCGTTTATTCCGGTATCGACACTGATTGAAGCGAAAAGTGGTGCGAACCCCGACGAGCCGGCTGTTCGTGTCCTGGGAAATAAAGATTCAGATCTAACTTTTAAGGAGTTAACAACAAAAGCAAACTATCTCGGACAAAAACTAATTGATCTTGGGCTAAAACCCAATCAGAGAGTCGGCATTCTCCTAAACTCGTCTCCGAGTCAGGTTGTCGCGCTTCTTGCGTGCCTCAAATTGGGTTGTCCTTACGTCCCCTTGGACCCTGATTATCCCCGGGAACATCTACAATTTATAGTGGATGACGCACAGATCGCGCTTCTTGTTACGAATGATAAGAATCAACAGTCGATTGATTTAAAGGCGCCACTCATCCTTAAAACAGAGGATCTAGACGTCAATCAGGTGGCCAATGCATTAAGCACTTGGCCCAGTCCCGCTGCGCTTAATATTGCCTATATTATTTATACGTCTGGCTCCACCGGAAAACCTAAAGGGGTTGAGGTTACCCATCAAGGATTAAGCAACTATGTGCAGTGGGCGAGTCGCGCTTATGATGCGGACCACGGAGATGGCGCACCAATAATATGCTCCCTTGGTTTTGATGCATCGGTAACTAGCGTCTATCCACCTCTAATATCAGGCAAACCTACCGTACTCGTTCCTGCGGAAAATGAGACGCAGTCCTTGCAAAATCTCGCTAAATCATCAGAGAATTTCAGCTTTTTTAAGCTGACGCCAGCTCACCTTGAAATTCTGAATCGATTTCGCCGAGCGGATTCTAATCATAAGATCAAGCTGGTTAAGCATTTAATCTTGGGTGGCGAAGCACTTTCAGGCGCTCATCTCCAAACCTGGCTGGATGGATCTCAGAATTCGGTGACGGCTATCAACGAATATGGGCCAACAGAGGCGACCGTGGGTTGCTGCGTGCACGCAATCCAAAAACCTTATCAAGGCAATGTGCCGATTGGGACCCCAATTCAAGGAGTGCAGCTGTTTATCCTTGATGAGACTCTTCTCCCTGTTTTACCCGGCATGCCGGGAGAGCTGTATATTGGAGGTGTTGGCCTTGCACAAGGATATCTGAATCGTCCCGCAATTACGGCCGAGCGGTTCATACCCAATCCGTTTGGGTCGTACTTCGACCAAGCTGGAGGGCGTCTGTATAAGACGGGAGACCTGGTTCGGGAATCTGCAGAAGGCCCACTCGAATTTCTAGGCAGGACTGACTCACAGGTAAAAGTCAATGGCTTCAGAATTGAGCCGGGTGAAATTGAGGCGGCAATCCTCGAGCATCCAAAAGTTGTTCAGACCGCAGTCATCAAGCGATCATTGTCGGAAAAAACAACCGGCCTCGTTGCGTTCGTTCAACCGATGGAATCTTCTCAGCTTCAGATGAGTGAATTTCGAGACTGGCTGTCAGCTCGGCTACCCCAACATCTGATCCCGACAAGATTTGAAATATCTGACGTCATTCCATTGAGTCCAAATGGAAAAATTGATCGCAGCGCGCTATCCAACATAGACCTTAAAGAAAATACAGTAGTTTCAATCAACACCGTTTCAATAAAAAGCAAGGTGGAACAGGAAATTGCACAGGTCTGGCAGAAAGTGTTGGGACGGGACGTTATCAACGCTTCCGACAATTTTTTCGATCTGGGCGGTACGTCCATTCAGATTATCGATGCGCACGCTCAACTTGCCAGCCTGTTACCAAAAGGAAGTGAGGTAATTGAACTTTTTCGTCATCCGACGATTTCGAGCCTAGCATCTTTTGTGGAAGATACCCCGAAGCCGAATTTAGGCTCGGAAAAAACACGTCGACGTGCCGAAAAGCAACTATCCGCTCGCCGTCGCTTTCGCAGCTAAATTAGTTTTAATTAGGAGCCAATTTAATGCCCGACCACTCGGACTCTGATGACAACCAAAATGCGATTGCGATTATTGGAATGTCTGTTCGCCTTCCTGGCGCCAGTAATCTCGCTGACTATTGGGACATGCTACTCAATGGTAAGGACGCGATCCATTTTTTTACTGAGAACGAACTAAAGGCTGCTGGGGTGCCTCCTGGTCAGATTAATGACCCAAACTTTATCGCGTCGCGAGGGTACCTCGCTGGCGTCGATGAGTTTGATGCCAGTTTTTTCGGCATTTCGCCAAGAGAAGCGGCTCTGATGGACCCGCAACACCGCGTGCTGATGGAAGTTGCTTGGCATGCGTTTGAGCATTCAGGTTACGATCCAGATCAGTGGGATGGTGATTGCTCTATCTTTACTAGCGCGGGCATGAATACATACCTGCCCTTCAACATTTTTACTAATCCGGGATTGGTGAACGAAGTTGGTGGATTTCAACTTTCGATCTATAACGATAAAGACTTTGTTCCCACACGCATTGCTTATGCGCTGAACACAAAAGGTCCGGCAATCGATATTGGAACTGCATGCTCATCCTCACTCGTTGGTACCCATCTCGCATGCCAACACCTGCTGAGCTATCAATCAGACCTCGCTTTAGTTGGTGGCGTAACTGTCCACTTACCACAAGAAACTGGGGATCTGGTTGAAGCAGGATCCGCTTATTCGCCGGATGGCCACTGCCGGCCTTTTGACGCATCCCCAAGCGGACTCGTTGATGGTAACGGAGCGGTGGCGATCATCCTTAAGCGGCTCGACGACGCAGTTCAAGACCGTGACACTATCCACGCAGTAATTAAAGGAAGTGCTATCAACAACGATGGGTCCGAGAAGGTTGGATACTCCGCGCCAAGCATTCAAGGGCAAACTCAAGTCATTTTTGAAGCCCAGGCTCTCGCCCAAATTACTGCTGATCAAATCTCCTATGTAGAGGCTCATGGCACCGCAACCCCTCTCGGAGATCCAATTGAAGTTGCGGGCTTGACCCAAGCATTTAGAGAGACGACCGATGACACCCAGTTTTGTGGCTTGGGATCCGTGAAGTCAAATATTGGACATGTTGATAAAGCCGCGGGTCTTGCCGGATTAGTCAAGACAGTTCTCGGTCTAAAGCATGAAGTTATGCCGCCAACTGCAAACTTTAAATCCCCAAATCCCCGACTGAAGATTGAAGAAACCCCATTTTTTGTAGTGGCCCAACCCCAACCCTGGGAGCGATCAGATAATATTCCACGTATCGCCGCGATAAGCTCTTTTGGCGTCGGCGGAACCAACGCGCACGCGATCATTTCCGAGTCGCCCCTTTCTACCAAACAGCCGACCTCCGATCGACCGGAGTTGATCGTGCTGTCAGCAAAATCAGAACCGGCAGTTGAACGTCTAATTGCAGAACTCCAGCAATCAGTCGATCAGCAAACAGGCAACCTTGACGATATTGGTTACACCCTAAAAATCGGTCGCAAACGTCACCAGGTTCGCACATCTTTTGTTTCAAAAACCAAAGGGTCGCTCAAGGCAGAACTCGACAAAGTTGTTTGGCGACAACAAAGCAACGAATCTGGGCGGATCGCTTTCCTTTTTAGCGGCCAGGGCACTCAGTATCCTGACATGGGTCGAGAACTTTATGAGGTCGAGCCTATATTTAGAGATTCAATAAACCGAATTGAAGAAATTTTTATTGGAAAAATAGATTTAAAGCTGACCGATTTGCTTTACGGCACGAATAGCTCAGCTGCAACTCTCCAGCAAACCCGCTACGCACAACCTGCTCTTTTTGCAGTTGAATTCTCTCTCGCGAAACTTCTCCAAGGGTGGGGAATCAGTCCATCGATTGTCTTGGGACATAGCCTCGGTGAGTTTGTCGCAGCTTGCATCGCTGGAGTTTTTTCTTTAGCCGATGCGGTAACGCTCATTGCGGCGCGTGGCAGACTCATGCAAAGCATGGAACCCGGCCGCATGCTCGCGATCACCCTCGGGCCAGACAAAGTGTTAAAACTTATCAGTGCTAATTACCCATCACTTGATATCGCCTCAATCAATGGCGAGCAGCAAACTGTCGTTTCAGGCCCAAATTCCGATATCGCGCAGTTAGCATCCAACCTTCAAGATCAGGGCGTGCTGGCAGTCGAATTAGATACTTCCCATGCGTTCCACTCCCGAATGATGGATCCGGTCATCGCTTCGTTCAGTGATTTATTTGAGGACATCAAGTTGAACCCGCCGTCGATCCCGATTATCTCAAACCTGACCGGGAATGTTGTTCAGTCTGATCAAATATGTACTTCTGATTACTGGTGTAATCAGTTGAGGTCAACAGTTCAATTTTACGAGTCACTCCAAACGTTAAAAGAAATCGAAGGTGATTCTATTTGGCTGGAAATCGGCCCGGGCCGGGCACTCTGTAATATGGCGAATACGATCAAGCGACCGGTTTTGGCTAACTTCCCAACACTGCCCCCAGTTAAAAGCGCAGTCTCTTCAGAAGCTTACTTTTTGACCAGCGTCGGTAAAATTTGGGAGTACGGTGTTGATATCGACTGGCAATCTGCCTCGAGCTCAAAAACACCAAGCCGAGTTCCACTGCCGGGTTACCCTTTTGAAAAATCTCGATTCTGGACCGAACCAGGGACAGGCGCGTCAAATTCCACCACTGAAAATTCTTGTTTTTATCAGTTGAACTGGGCAATAAAGCCGATTGCTCAATCGGAGATCACTCAAGGGAAACCCATCGCCGTTCTCGGGGTTACGCACTCCCGTAATCGTGAAAAATTGGTTCAACATTACGAGCGTTTAGGTTGTCCCGTAACGCATGTCCTCGACCTTGATAATCTGCCAGATATCATCTTATTTTTTGAGGATTCGGCAACCGCCGAAACAAGTCTTATTGATGCATTATCGCCTCTGATTGAAATATCAAGGCAAATTGTTAAATCCCAAAAAATCGGTGAAATCCGCTTAATTGTTGCGGGTTCCGGCATTCTAAAACCAACACAATCAGCTCTCTCTCCCGCACGGGCCAGCCTGCCGGGCGTATTGAGGACTCTCTCCCATGAGCAGCCCACATTAGACAGTTTTGTTGTCGATTTCCCGGGGGGTATTGACGGAATATTTTCTGATCGCACCGCCCGATCAATTGTTCACGAAACACTTCGCCATCAACAAGATGGCGATGTCATCCTCGAAGCCGGCACGCGAATGATCAAAAAGTTTAATCGTATTCCTGTTGAGTCGAAAGAGCAAAACTTAGTGGAAACGGTCGACCAACTGGTGGTCATTGGAGGAGATTCGCCTATCGGAATGGTGGTCTGTGACGCGTTAGTGAAAGCTGGTACAAAGAGCCTCCATCTAACAGGATCATTCGATACGACCACTGCAGCAAAAGACAATCCGGACCTGATTCGCTCCTGGCGGAATTCGGGTGTAGAGGTTACGATCTCTTTACTAACCGCCGAAGACCCGTTTAATTTTGCAGGGACAACTGAAGAAAGTCAGGTCGCTCCCGCTAGAAAAATCGGGGTTATCGACGCGTCTGACTTTCACGTCAAAAAACCTTCAGACCTTCTGATCGATATTGATCTTAATAAATTGGCTGACTACTGCAATCAACGATCCACTTTTCTAAATAGAGTACTCGAGTTTTCGACAACGTTAGACGTTAGTTTTGTGATACTCATGACGTCTCTCTCGGCCCACCTTGGCGGTGCGCGGCAAATCGCAAGTGCTGCTCTCGGATTATTTTCGGAAGCGATCGCTCATCAGTATAGTCGGAGGGAAGAAATCGCCTGCTTTGTTTCACATTGGGATCAATGGTCAATGACCGACAAGACTGCATTAACACCCGAGACTGGCAGCCAGGCTATCCAAGATTTGTTCAGTCTATCTAATCTTGAAAATGTACTCATTGCAAACAAACACCCGCGCGATCAGAACGGGTGTTCGGTGTCTGCTACAGACGCTGTCGAAGTTCGAGCGGAAAATTCGGAACGGTACTCAAGACCGGCACTTTCCAGTGCGTTTACCGCTCCGGAAAATGAACTGCAAAAAGAAATTGCCCAAGCATGGCAGGCATTCCTTTTAATCGATGAGATTGGAATTGATGATGACTTCTTTGCAATTGGCGGAAACTCATTGCTCGGGGCACAACTTATCTCGGAGCTTAATCAGACACACCATGTCGACTTGGGAATTCCTGACTTATTCGATCATTCAACTGTCAGACGGCTTACAGACTTAATTCTCAGCAAGCAAACCAGTGAGCTGGATAACGCCCAACTCTCGGCTGAATTGGATCGGCTAGAGTCATTATCGGATGACGATATTGCGGAGCTACTAGACGCACAGGAAACCTGAATAGGTTAAGGCTTTTCGGACCCCGATTTAGTTTTAGTTTGGGACGCCTTTGGAGCGGCACCCTGATTATTTTTGGGATCCGATTCAGAGGCGTCTGAGTTAGGGTCAGCACTACTGGTCGCCTGTTTTGCCTTCTTCTCTTGGCTTTGGACCCAATTCGCAGCTTCTGCCTCCTCAGCTCTCGCACGACGCACGACCTCTGCCCTCTGGGCATAATCGGCTTTGATTGCGTCCGATACGCCTTCAGGTAGCGTGCCCGCTGGCAGTTTTGGATAGTTCCCCGCAGTATTCCCCTGTCTAGCCGAACCACTTCTGCCGAGGCTTGAGTCAGAACTCTGAGATCCGGTGTCAAGAATGAGCGGTAATCCGGTTTCACTGTTGCCGATAACAACGACCTTACTATTGTCGGACTCCGATAATCTTAACGTTGCTTCTATTCCTCTCCAACGCAGATAACTCTCGGTAATCTGCGGCGCTACAATCCGTTGAAACTCAGCAATACCTCGCGCTTCGACTGCTTTTCGCTCGGATTCCAGTTTTTCGGTCTCGACTCGGAACTCGTACTCCTCGACTTTCTGTTTTTGCTCGAGTTTCCGTTCGATCGCTGCCTGAATTGATTCAGGGAGGACCACGGTAGTGATCAGGATATCTTTCAGGGAAATGAAGTTACCTCCCGCTTTTTCGGCTAGACGTACACCAATACCATTTCTTCGTTTTTCAGAGGTCAGGCGGAAGTAAATCTTCTCCGCAATCTCTGCTCGCCTGTTGCTATATAGCGCCTCTGCTTTGAAATCGGCCGTGATTGCTCGGGCCACGGCACCGATGTCAGGTATCAGTAACCGCTTCAAGTAGTCTGGTCCCACAACTTGATTGAGACGCACCACGTTTCGTCCGATAACTCGCCACCGGAATATCACCTTGATATCGAAATGTAACCCCTCCGCTGAAACGACAGGATAAGTCTCTTTATGTGTTTGCAATCTGGTCGAGTATGTAAAGAACTTATCCCACGGAAACACAAAATGAGCGCCCTCCCCTAGAGGTCCAACCGAATTTTGTCCGTGCAAGTTAAATCGATACCAGTAGACACTAACCGCCCCTACCGGAGTTACGCGGATGAGTTCAGTCCAAAATATGACCAGAAGAAAACCAAGGATAAGAAATACCCAGGTAGCCCATAGTGAAAACCGTTTACCTGCGTCGCCCAGTCGTGACATCAACGCGCTCATCATTTTGAATTCCCGTTTTGCAAGCGGCCTTCAACCATATGGAGGCGACGATCACAATGACTAAAGTAAGACTCATCGTGCGTAATGATAAAACAAGTGAAACCATCTGATCGTAGCCTGGGTAACAATTCCTCATAAAACCAACGACGAGTCTGAGGATCTTGATCAGCCGCCCACTCATCAAGAACGAGGATCGGCCTACCCTCAGTTAGCGACAAGGCCAATGCAAGCCGTTTACGCTGCCCTGTCGATAAGTGATCACCATGAATATCACCTAAATCAGAACGTAATTTATCGCGAATTTTTAGCACATCGAGCCAATGCTCTAGTGTAACAATGTCATCATCAGAAAGGCCATAAAGGCCATCAAAGAGATAAAAATCCGCGAAAACGCTTGAAAACAACTCGCGATACTCCTGTCCCGGATTGAAAGGCAGCATTACTGTTGAATCACTAATTGACTCATCAGCATCCTCGACCCGTTCACTATCGTCAGTCTCATAAAGTCTTCTCCGCCGGCGAGACGAGGACGGTTTCATTTCTTTTCGGGAATTAAGGCTGAGCGTGCCTTCAGACCGAGGATAAAGGCCGGTCAGAACACGAAGTAATGTTGTCTTGCCCGATCCATTACCACCTGTGAGGAATAAAATTTCACCGCGATTGAGTCTAAGATTGATATCGCTTACGGCGAATCCATGCTCCCCGTCATGCTGGTAATTTACGCCACCTAGCTCTATTGATTCAAAATTTTTCTTAACATCGTGTTCCGGAGCGTCTAACTGCGCAGCGACCGAAACCTTCTTCTCAAGCCCGATTTCAAAGTCATTGATCGCATTAAGCGAGAACTGCGCTGTCGACGCATGCTGCATAGACTGGACTAGACTGCCGATCGGACCCAATATAAAGATGATCGCGATGACCGTCTGGGAGAGATTATCAGTATTGTCCCCACTAATTATTGGCAAAATAAATACGATAATGCCGGCTAGAAAATATGATATGGATGTACCCGTTGCAATAAGATCAGCAAAAAACCACGCTGCCTTAGACCGAGACGTCGCTAATTCTGCCGAGCTATCGAACATCGCTTCTTTAAGTTTCAATCTCTTCAACTTGCTGAGCTGTAGCTCTTTCGCACCTCCGATAATCCCATCGGTTTGGCGGCGAAACGACCCCTCCGACTCAGTTGCAAATTGGAGGGCTTGCATCATTCTCTTGTGATGATTGGAATAACCAATAATAGTGAAACCCAGAACTCCAACGGTGATTCCTGCGGCCATAGGGGAAAGGGAAACAAGGTAAACAAACATACAAAGAAGCAAAATCAGGGACTGGACCCCAGAGATTAAAGGAACTAGCGTCTGCGAAACCGCGCCATAGTGCGCTGATAATCCATCTCGAATAGATTGCTTTTCGACTTGTTCCAAATCACGCAAGGAAAGTGCAAGAATCAGATCGACCGCGCGTTTTCGTTTTTCGTCTAAAGCCGCTTCGATTGCGTCTGCGGCTCTGCGAATCAATGTCAGTTGACTGACTCGATAAACGACTAGGAGCGCAACAAATAAGAGCGCGTGGGCCACATTGTAACCCTCTTGCTCAATTTGCTTCGCTTCTGCGTTGAGAATGTAAAGCACTCCAGTACCGCACAATGAGGCGATTGCGGCGATCAAGAACAGTCTCGCCGGAGTGTCGGCTTTTAATTGAATTAAATGGCGGATGGCCGCCCACCGTGAATTACCCAGCCGCGCAGTTCGGGCGCCGGTCACCAGACCCAGCAGACGCTCTCCTAGAGCGCCCGATTCCCGCTCGACAGTCAATGCTTATTCTGTCTTTGCCGGCGGGCATTCCCTCCTAGGCGTCCCTAGCATTATCACTAAACCCATAATGATAGGGGTGACTAGGAGAGAGAGAACGAAATTACCTGAGAATCCTGCCGCTCTCTTGCGCCCAAGAAACCCCACTATTAAGGCTAGCGCCACATAGAGCACAATCAATAGTGGGGGGATTCCTAGCATCTGTATAACTTAATTAGCTTGATTTGCTACGACCTTTCGCAGCTTCGAACTCACCCTTGAGATCTTCGGTAACCGCGTCAGCGCTAAAGTCCTGAAGTGTTCCACCGTTGTCGAAATGCTTCACGAATACTTTTCCGATCGCATATGTGGCGGCCGATCCAAACGCACCAACCGTAACACTGCCCAGAATGGAACCCGTACCCGGAATCAATTTAGCCGCGGGCCCAACTAGCAGGCCGCCGGCTGACACTGCGCCAAGCGTGCCCAACATTGCAGATATGGCCGCATTTAGCGTTTCATCGTTGCGATCTCGATCGTAAGCCCCTGCTAGGTCGCGAACCATCTTAACCTGAACTGTACTAAGCGCGGCGATATCAAGATATGGCACAGGTATTACGGCGGCGGCTGCCGACCACCCAACTGCTTTGGAAATTATTTTGCCAGATACTTCATGCACGTCCTGTACGGCCTCGACATCTGTTGCTGTTGCTGTTGTCACTGTTTCTTCGCTCCTATGAATAAAGAACTAACGGTCTTGTTGTGGGTTAACGGCACACCACCGCGGTTTAAAAAACTATCTTCTAGTCGTTTCAATATTACTACAATTCGAAATTTTGTTCATGTTTTTTTAAAAAATTCCGCGATATTATCGCCCCAACAGGGTTCTTTATTAACGAACAGGTGTTTAAACGTACACGAGCTGAGCACTAGCATTAATGTAAAGATTTTTGTACGACCACGCCATTTCAATCCTTCACGGGCTACGATAGAGTTCAATCATCAGATCATTGCTGTATCAATTTGCTATTCCATTTTTAACAAGCGCAATTAGGACTCTCTATGCATCGCTCCAAACTTTATTATTTCTTAACAGCACTGTTGACATTAATCGTTGCACCCAGTTTTGCTCAAGAATCTCTGAGTGAGTTTAGTCAGCCGAATGGCTTTTCAACTCCCAAACAACATAAGGTGGGCAATTTTCAGGTGGGTTACGAACTGATATCCGAACTTGACCTATCAGACAACATCGATCTAGGCCCCACTGGAGACGAGAAAGATGGGTATCGATATACCGGGACCATTCAGGCCACGATTTCCGGCAAAGTATCTAAATCTGATTTAAAAGGCACTATCGGTGTTCAGTTGATCGACCAGGATGACTTTGATGTTGATACCCACCAGACGAGCACAGACCTCATTGCGGATCTAAAACTTCGCTCCGCGTTTTCTCCGAAAGTAACGAACTTTCTTTCGTTCAAGCGTGAAGAGGAAGAAACAAACGATTCAAACCTGATTTATAGAACCAAAAATTTCAGCACCACCGAGACAAATACCCTTTCCGATCGTATTGAAGTCGGGCTGGGTAGCCACTGGAAGGCTGCGTTCGACGGCGCGCTCCAGCGGCAGTCTTACAATATGACCAACAGCCGGGACGGTATCAAACGGAGTCAGGAACAAGAAAAACTCTTCGACCGGGAAAACAACTACATCCTGCTTTCTCTGAGTAACCAGAAAGAAAATGGAAATAATCTTTATGGCCTTTTTCAATTGACACGGAGCACTGGCGGAAGCGTATCTTCTGAAGAGTTAGACCAGGACTCTATCTCTTTCGGCGCTGGCATTAAGCGATTATCCGGTGCGACCAAGTACCAGATCGAACTCGCTTATGGAAAAGCAACCACAGACTCCGTGACCGCAGGCGTAAGCAGTCAAGACACCGAAGAAACATTCTTTGGGCAAGCCACTACCGAATTTGCGATTTCAAAAAAATCAAGAATTTACACGGGCGTGGTCAGAAGTATCTCGGTTGATATCACCACGTCATCTGCGGCTGCCGTAGAGACAGTTCCAGTAGCGCACCTTCAAACCCGTGTAACAAGCAACGTATACACTGGAATCCGTTTAGAGTACCCCTTAATTGAATTAATGGGCACTGGCATAGAATTTGAAAATCCAAACGCGTCTCTTAACGTGGGCTACCGGTTTTCTCCTCAACTCAATCTCGAAGGAAGCGTGACTTACCAACAGCAGTCTGGCAACGCCGAAGCGGACTCAGCGGGAATTTCAGATTTTAATGAAACTGAAATAAAAGTTTTTTTAAACTGGCTGTTCTAGGGCGCCCATTAGTTCGCGTATGAATCTTAAATTTTAAGAAACGGTGCATCGTAAGACCCGGTCACTGTAAAGTTTGCTTCCAAATGATTAAATCTATACAAACTAAATAGATGCAAGTCTCAGCAAAAAAATCAAAGGATAAACTCATCAAGGTTTATCGAAGAAAAATCCGGGAAGCCGCTATCAGTCGCACCAAGGCGAAAATAGCCCTTCAGGGTAAGGTGCTCACGGACTTTACTGATGATCAGGTTCGAGACATCGTCGCCGAGGAAGAGCGCGATCTGACAAGCGACCTGAAAACCAAAGGCCTCCTCGCGCTGGCAGCGGTCCTTGGATTTGGCGTCATTTGATGTTTCAGTCTTTGTTGCGCATCGCAATTGTTGGAGCGGTCATCAAAACATTAAAGCCAAGATCAAGGGGCTTGGCGATCTCCGCCATTATTATCATTGCAACATTAGTTGCACACGGCGAATATTTGTCTTACGTAGAACTCTCACAAGATGATACATATCTTGCTAAATCATATTGGCTTAAATACACCACCATCATCATTGCTGTTGTCCTTTATTTTGTATTTGGAGAGTTTTACCCCAAAAGACAAGCGAGCGTTTTATCGGAATATAGTGCCTCCGCTTCCGCGGCCGACTCCAGTTCTCGACAAGTCGATGACGGTTTTGATTTTATTCGGGAAGAAGAGCGACTTTTGACACGGGCAGAAAAACTCCTCTCCCAGGCAAAAAGCGATGAACGATAACTGAGTGATCAATATTCATGACTCAGGGTTTTTCAACTTAGCTTCAAACAAGATAACCCTACCCCGCTAAACCAACCTCTAAACTGTTTATTCACTCAAAGGATCATCTATGGAGGCCGACGGCTGGGTAAACCAGTTTGGTCCTTCTTCGTCGATGTACACATGATCCTCCAAGCGAACGCCAAACTCGCCATAAATACATATCATGGGCTCATTTGAAAAGCACATGCCCGGCGCCAGGGGAGTCTGATTACCCTCAACAATATAAGTTTCCTCATGGACATCGAGGCCAATTCCGTGGCCTGTTCGATGGGCGAGTCCAGGCACTTTGTAACCGGGTCCAAAACCCGCATCCTCAATAACCCTTCGGGCCGCTCGATCAACTTGCTCAGCAGGGGTGCCCACTTGAGCCGCCTCAAATGCAGCCGCCTGTGCACGCTGTTCCAAGTTCCATATTTCGCGCTGACGCGACGTTGGTTCACCGAACACATAGCTTCGCGTGATGTCCGAGAAGTACCCATCGACTGGTGCTCCAGTGTCAATTAAAACCATATCACCTTCTTTTAACTCCTGTGGATAAGGCACACCGTGAGGATAGGCTGTCGGCTGACCAAACAATACAATCCGAAACGGCGGCGGAGAGTCCGAACCCAGTTTAATATGAGCTTTCGCTAAAAAATCCTGCACATCCAGGGTGCTGATCCCTGGCTTCAAAATCCGAGCGGCCGCTCTTTGGACCTTAAGCGTTAAGTGCATCGCAAATTGAATCAGCGCAATCTCATTCTTCGATTTAATCATCCTGCAGGCCGCGGTGACACAGGCGCCATTAAGAAATTGTGCTTCCGGCATTTCGTTGCGAAGCCCATCAAAGACAAAGAAGGGTGTCGCCGGATCGATCGCGATAACTGGCTGCGCGCCCGTTCCCTCGCGAATACAGGACGCCACAAGCGCTGTTGGATTTTCATGCTCTTCCCAAGTGCGAACACAGTCTCCAACTAATAACATCGCCCGGGTCTTCTCCTCCTCAAATCCCGGGGAAATATAAACAGGCTCACCTTCGGACAAAAGTATTGCGCCATGAAGCCTTTCGGAGGCCCAAAGACGCAATCCTGTAAAATAAAAAAGACTGCTTGATGCGTTAAGGTATAAAGCATCAATCCCCTGCTCGCGCATTAACCGCTGCGCCTGCTCAATACGCAACTGCCTCTCCTCCACCGCTATTGGCACGTAACTCTTCTGCGGAACCATTGCGGCCAACTCTTGCTCCGCGGTCGAACCGCCCACACCGTCAATCAATGATGTATCTCCTAAATAGTCGACTTTTCATGCCAAAGACTTCCTGAATTTTATCAAGTCGAAAGGGGCCAGAAAAAAAGTATGGCCGGAAGACCCACTGCCACGACCAAGATCTCAAGAGGTAGGCCCATCCGCCAATAATCGCCGAAACGATATCCTCCGGGGCCCATCACGATAGTATTATTCTTATGTCCAATTGGGGTCAAAAAGGCACAGGACGCAGAAACCGCAACCGCCATTAAAAAAGGATCTGGATTCAGTGCCAGACGGTCTGCAATCTCCAGACCAATTGGTGCAGCGATAAGCGCCGTTGCGACGTTGTTAAGTACATCGGAAAGGCTCATCGTAATCAGCATCAATATCCCGAGCACGACGACCGGTGCCAAGCCCTCTGTCGCCCTGAGAATCGACTCCGCGATAAGCGCGGTTCCCCCACTGGTCTCAAGTGCGCCACCGATCGGAATGAGTGATCCTAAAAGTACAATAACCGGCCACTCAACGGATTGATAAACCTCTGCCGGCTTGACCAGTCCTAAAACGACATAAATAACGACAACCGCACCAAGCGCAACCGAAAGATAAACCCAGCCTAAACTTGCAGCGACAATTGCCAACGTAAATACTCCGATTGCCAACCCCGCCTTTTGGCGCTGAAGAACATTTAACCCTCGATCTGCTAGCGTCAAACAACCGAGCCACGAGATAGCATCATCGAGTCGCTCGTCCGGTCCGTAGAGCAAAAGAATATCGCCCGGCAGAATTTTCAATTTTCTAACCCGCTCACGAAATGAACGGCCCCGACGAGAAACACCCAGCAACATCACCCCATGGCGGCGGGCCAGTCTTAAGTCGGTCGCAGAACGGTTCGCGATCTTGGCGTCGACCGGAACCACAACTTCAGACAACGACATCGACTCACCCAAAAAATCCCTCTCGCTCTCAGATTCGCCTGCCCCGAGACCCGTTGCGCCGACAAACTGTTCAATAGATTCGGCCGCACCTTCGAGCACAAGAATATCGCCTTCTCGGACAACGGCTCTTCGAGCGGTGCCCGGAAGCCGCGCTTCCCCTCTAATCAATCCTGTGATCACAACATCATGCTCTTCTGCCAGCGGAAATGCATCAAACAGTGGCTCATCAATCAACTTGCATTTTGAGGGGACTGAAGTTTCGAAAACATATCCGGTGAGGTCAGAAAGTGCCTTTGCCGGATTTTCTGCGGATCGACTGGACGGCAGTAACCGCCAACCTGCGAGCGCCACAAATACCACACCCGCAGTCGCCACAACGATCCCCACCGGTGCAAAATCAAACATGCCAAAACCTTGTCCCAGCGCCTTTTCCCGAACTGAAGCCACAACGATATTGGGCGGTGTCCCGATCAAGGTAACCATGCCCCCCAAGATTGTCGCAAATGACAGTGGCATCAAGGTCAGGCTCGGACTCCGATTCGCCTTTCGGGCGGACTCAATATCCACTGGCATCAGGAGAGACAGCGCCGCTACATTATTCATGACAGCTGAAAGTAATCCCCCTACCGCGGACATCAAGCCCACATGAGTTGCCACGCCTTTGACATTCGCGATGCATATTCGCGCGATACTTTCGACCACTCCGGAATTAAAAAGGCCGCGACTGACAATGAGTACCAGCGCAATAATGATCGTTGCCGGATGGCCAAACCCTGAAAATGCCTTTTCGACCGGAACCACCCCAATCAAAACTGCAAGTATGAGTGCAGAAAACGCAACCAGGTCATAACGAACTCGGCCGGACAATAGAAAGCCAAATACAACGAGCAACAACCCAAAAATCGTAAGATGATCTGCGCTGATCGGCATCATGTTTGCCCTGAGATCCGAATGACGCTACTTTGGAGCAAGCCGAATAGCACCGTCCAGTCGAATCACTTCACCGTTCAGCATTTCGTTGTCAATGACATGGGATACAAGAGAGGCGAACTCCTCTGGCTGACCGAATCGTGATGGAAAAGGCACCTGACTTGCAAGGCTATTTTGAACATCCTTATCCATCTTCATCAACATGGGCGTCCCGATCAAACCGGGAGCAATCGTCATCACCCGTATCCCGACTCGGGCAAGTTCTCGAGCCGCCGGCAATGTCAAACTCACGACCCCTCCTTTGGATGATGCATAAGCCGCCTGACCAATCTGTCCTTCATAAGCCGCCACAGAAGCCGTATTAATAATCACCCCGCGACCGCCCGCTGCCGTTACCGGATCTAGCTCAGCCATCTTTGATGCACATAGGCGCAGAACGTTAAAAGTCCCCACAAGATTGGTATTGATTACATCCTGAAATAAATCCAGCTCATGCGGACCTTCCCGCCCCAAAATCCGTGATGCCGGCGCAATTCCGGCGCAACTTACCACAACACGAGGGATGCCGATCTGGCTTATGGTTTCCTCAAGAGCTGCTTTTACTGATGATTCATCAGCGACATCTGCTGAAAATGAGACGCCAGCGATCTCTTTAGCCGTGGCTTCAGCGGCATCGGCGTTGAGGTCGAGTACCGCCACTCTGGCGCCCCGGGCACCCAACATTCGCGCAACAGACGCCCCCATTCCCGAACCGCCGCCGGTGACCAGCGCGCATTTTCCATGCAAATCCATAAGCTAGGTTGTATCCGAATCCATCCAGAGCGGATTTGACCATGCCTTGCGATCCTCAGAATCGATAATGGTAATCCTGAAATATCCCGATCTGAACTTCTTAAGCGAGAAACAGGCCTCTGTTAGAGACTCACCAAGCACCTGATCAGAACGAGAGCCTCGTCCTGCAATAATCACCGCCTTAGCCGGCGAGCATTGCACTCTGACTTCTTGAGAATCGATCTCAATATCGTCAATTAAAGGGCCTTGAGATGAATAGTAATGACCTGCCTTTAGGGCATCCAGAATAGATTGTTCATCAAGACTTGTTGATTTGACATTAATCCAACCGCCAAAAGCATCATGAGTCAATTGATGCGCATCGTCGGTCGCGAACGCATGCAACTGACGACCTCCATTTAACAAGATATCAGCCAGAGCCCATCCATCCCCCCTATCGTTTTCAACCCGGGTTCCGTGGTTATAAATTTCGACCGCGTGCGCGAAAGGTAAAACGTTTGCATCATCTGGCTGAAGACCATACCACTCGGGGTGGACGAGCCCGATATAAGCGCCCGCGTTATAAGCTCGACGAGCAAGAGACGTTATTCCTTCGTCTTCGTGCGGTGGAGTAAAATCAAGCGGCAATCCTACCGCTAAAACATGCCAGAGCTCATCGTTAAGTAATTTCCCAACATGTAGTTCCGCCGCAATTAGAGTCGTGAAATCAGACGAGCGGAATTCTCTTGAATCAGTCACGGGGTATCCATAGCATTCAAGAAAATGATCGCTCAAACAAAGAAAATCATATCCTTGATCCTTGTACCGTCTTACAACCTCTTCCGCCGGGAAATCCCCATCCGAAGCCGTGGTATGGGTATGAAGATTTCCTCGAAAAAATGTCCCAGGTGCTGCAAAAGGTGGAGCGTGCCTTATAGTGTCTCCAACTTGCTTATATGCGTCTAGCATAGGGCGTGTCCTAGCTTTTAATGGCCTAACTAATGGTATCCTCTTCCATCAGTGAGGAAAACCGTTATTTCAACTCGCGATTAAACTTTACATACTGCAAGTGCGGGGTAAGTTAGCCCTAAATCGCTACCCTTTAATCTCGAGAAAATAACCTGAAAATCACCGTGGAATATCGAGGAAATAATGAGCGTGTCTGAACATGTGACCGAGCGAGAATCGATGGAAGTCGACGTGGTTGTCGTGGGTGGCGGGCCTGCCGGCCTTTCAACCGCCTGCCGTTTAATGCAACTCGCACAAGCCGAAGATACAGAGCTAAGTGTTGTCGTTCTCGAAAAAGCAGCTGCAGTGGGAGATCATATTCTTTCAGGCGCAGTGATTGAACCCACCGCACTCAACGAGCTATTCCCAGACTGGAAAAGTCAAGGAGCGCCGCTTAATACCCCGGTTACTCGAGACGAGATTTTCTTCTTTACCAGTGAATCAAAAGCCGTAAAAATTCCTAATGCCCTTGCACCCAAAACGATGCATAACCATGGTAATTACATTGTCAGCCTTGGAAATGTCGTACGGTGGCTCGGGGAGCAAGCTGAAGCGCTTGGGGTGGAGATCTATCCTGGGTTCCCTGCCAGTGAAGTGCTCTTTAACGATGCTGGCGCCGTGAAAGGTGTTGCGACCGGAGAAATGGGCCGAGGCAAAGATGGTGAGCCCAAAGGCTCTTACGAGCCTGGCATGGAACTTCATGCCAAATACACCGTGTTTGCTGAAGGGTGCCGAGGACATCTTGGCAAGCAACTCATTGAAACCTATGCGTTGGATCACGAGCGCTCACCGCAGCATTATGGAATCGGCCTAAAAGAATTATGGAAAGTTAATCCGGTCAATCATGAACCGGGGCTTGTCCTTCATGGTGCGGGATGGCCCTTATCTGAGCACTCAGCTTCTGGCGGTGCTTTTCTGTACCATCTGGAAGACTGTCAAGTCGCGCTAGGTCTTATCGTCGACCTGAATTACAAGAATCCCTACATTAGCCCGTTTGACGAGCTTCAGCGATTTAAAACCCATTCCAAAATTGCGCCGATTCTTGAAGGTGGTGAACGACTGTCATATGGCGCAAGGGCAATCACAAAGGGGGGGTTTAATTCACTCCCTCGGATGTCGATGCCGGGTGGGTTCATCGTAGGTTGCGATGCCGGAACTCTTAATTTTTCAAAAATTAAAGGCACGCACACCGCAATGAAGTCAGGGATGCTGGCTGCTGAAACCATTTACGAAGTATTGAAAGAAGGAGATCTTGGCGGCAAAGACCATACGCACTTTGACTCCAACATGCGTCGATCGTGGCTATTTCCTGAACTCAAAGCCTCCCGAAACTTCGGACCGGCATTACATAAATTGGGCCCCTACGCGGGCGGTGCATTTAATTTTATTGACCAAAACTGGATGCGTGGCAAGATGCCGTTTACATTGAAAGATAAGTCTCTTGATCATGATTCGTTAATCAAAGCGGAGAAAGTAACGCCAATCGACTACCCAAAACCAGACGGCGTATTGACATTCGACAAAAACAGTTCCGTTTTCCTAACCAACACCAATCACGAGGAAGATCAACCTGCGCATCTGCAGTTAACAGATTCTTCAGTGCCGCTTGAGATTAATCTTCCTGAATGGGCGGAACCCGCGCAACGTTATTGCCCTGCTGGCGTCTATGAAATTATCGATGAAAAAGACGAAAAACGATTTCAGATCAACGCGCAAAACTGCATTCATTGTAAGACCTGCGACATCAAAGACCCAAGTCAAAACATAACTTGGGTGACACCCGAAGGCGGCGGGGGTCCCAGTTACTCAAACATGTAATTGTCTTGATAAAAGGCAAAAACATATCACCCTCAATTTCGACATCAAATCTTATGTTAAGGCAATCTGAACTCAAACACGTCGTAGATGCGCTATCGGGCGCTCCAGAAACAGGAGATATTCAGACGCGTGAATCTCGAGGCGTAGATACTGACCCGTTCATCTCGCCAGAAAGTGTCCGTCAGACACTTTCTGAAAAGGGTTGCTTCGATAGAAACGAGGTAATTTCTTTTATCAATCTCAAAGGTGGAACAGGAAAAACGACTTCGGCGGTTACGTGCGCCCGACGGGCCTGTGATTTTGGCCTGAATCCATGCCTGGTGGACCTTGATGCACAAGCGTCAGCCACCTTCATGTTGGCCCGCGATCAAATTGACAGCGCGCGCCCGTTTATTGAGGTGTGGGACAAACCCGAAGAAGTGCCGAACACGCTCATCGAGATTAACGAGCATCTCCGACTTCTTCCATCATCTTTAGACAACAGTTTATTGGATCTCCAACTGTCTAGGCCAACCTCTCAGAAAACCGCGATTAGAGAATGCTCGTCCAAGCTTTTTGAGACGGGCCATGATTTGGTGATTATAGATTGCCCACCCTCTCTCGGTGCGGGCGTAATCTCAGCTATTTGTGCCTCAGACGCTCTAGTAATTCCCACGACAGCAGATAATTTCGCGCTCCGAGGAATAGACCTTACGATCGAAGAAACCATGGCGATTGCGGAAACTTTTGGCGTCTCACCTCCGCGGATTCATATTTTACTCACTCATTTTGATCGACGAATCAAAATGAGTGAGATGGTTTTTAATGATCTAAAGAACCGCTATGGTAATAAGGTAATCGCTCAGCCGATTCGAACAAGCTCTTCCTTTGCTCAGGCACAGGAGCAGGGGAAAACAGTTTTTGATATCTCCAAGGCTAAAAAAGTTCAAGCAGACTACAGTTTTGCAACTCGCACTCTCCTCAATTTAATTCCAGAGCGTATGCAAGCAGACTCGAAATGAATAATCCAGAACATCCAAAGGATAAAGCGAGCAGTTCTGGCTCTCGAAAACGCAGAAGACTGTACGAATATGACGACACCGAGACCGCCCAAGCGGCCAACCCACGGGACGGCGCGCCGTCCCATAAGGAAGACGAACAACCGAAGCCTGGCAACCAAAAATCCCGTCAAAGTCAAGACCTCACCGACCTGATTAAACGATACTGCTATTGGTCGTTTTCTGCCTCACTCATCCCTGTGCCTATTGTCGATCTAGCAGCAATGGTCACAATTCAGGTCAAAATGATTCAGGAAATTTCAAAGCTGTACAAGGTCCCATTGTCCGAAGAAAAAGCAAAAAAAACTGTCGCTGTTCTGCTTGCCAATGTCCCTTCATCGTCTTTTATGAGTCTGGCTAAGTTAGCTCCAGGCATTGGATATCTCGCAGTTACTATTCCACTTACGACAATCAATGTAACCAATACCTACGCTGTGGGTAAAATACTCGCCCACCATTTTGAGTCGGGGCACGCAGTGGATTCCTTGGGCTCAAGAAGTCAAAAGGCGGTTCTTCAGTCAACCCTGGCAGACGGTAAAGCATTCGCCCACCGAACAAAAAAAGAGTTTCTGGATCGATTTAAAAACGAATCTTGATTCTCAGCCAATAAATTTTCGAGCGTTCTGAAAAATTCTGAGCCATGGCCCATGCTCGCCCCAGTCTTTGGGGTGCCATGAGTTTGTTATCGTTCTGAAGTTACGCTCTGGATGCGGCATCATAATATTGACCCGCCCATCTGCCGCGCACAAACCTGCGACCCCGCTTGGCGACCCATTCGGATTAAAAGGAAAGCGCTCTGTCGGGTGACCATGATTATCCACATATCGTAGCGCCCACTGACTATTGGCCTTCAGCCGGCTCAGATCGTCCTCCCCACTAAATTCCGCGCGGCCCTCCCCATGCGCGACAACCACCGGCATCCGGGACCCTTGCATCCCATCGAATAAAATTGAATCACTATCAATTATCTCAACCATAATCACCCGAGATTCGAACTGTCCAGAGAAATTTTCTGAAAATCGAGGCCAATGGTCTGCGCCAGGAACCAAATCCTTTAACCCTGCAATCATTTGGCAGCCATTACAAATTCCAAGCGCGAAAGTATCGTGCCGAACGAAAAACTCGGCAAACATCGCTCTCATTGTGGGCTCAAAAAGAATTGATTTGGCCCAGCCCATCCCCGCCCCAAGAACATCGCCGTACGAAAATCCACCGCAAGCAACGAGGCCCTGAAACTCCTGAAGATCCTGTCGCCCCTCTTTCAGATCTGACATGGTCACATCGATAGCCCTAAACCCGCCGCGATCAAAAGCGGCAGCCATCTCCATATGGCCATTCACCCCTTGTTCCCGAAGAATCGCAACCTGAGGCCGGGTCCCTGATAATATCGCTTGGGTTGCGGGATTCTGTCTTAGATTAAACGTCAAAGATGCGTGCAGTCCAGGGTCAGATAAATCCTTAATTCGATTATGTTCCGCAAAAGCGGACGTCGGCTCATCCCTAAGGCTTTGCAACTTTGCCGTCAGTTCAGACCATGTCGAGTGCATTTCGCTTCTTGCACGATCGATCAGCACCGTGTTGCCCGCGCTAATCCGAACAACATCACCTCCTTCCACAGGGTATCCAATGACGCGCACCCGATCTCGGAGGTTGTCTGCGTCAAAAGCACGCATGACATCCTCGAGATCTGCATCTCTCACCTGGAGCACCGCGCCTAGCTCTTCTGAAAATAATGCCGCCAACGGTTCATCTTGATCGCCGAGATCAATCTCCAGCGAGCAACGGCTCGCAAATGCCATCTCCAGCAAGGTCATCACCAAGCCGCCATCGGAGCGATCATGGTATGCGGTCATTTGGCCTTCGGCCAAAAGATGGCGTGAAACGGAGAAGAAGCTTACTAAATCGCTGGGGTCAACCACATCGGGAGTTTCAGTACCCACCTGACCGTAAACTTGCGCCAGTGCGGACCCACCTAAGCGATTTCTGCCCTGGGCAAGATCCAAAAAAAGTAAAACAGACTCTTCCGACAAATCAAGTTCTGGGGTCACCGATCGGCGAACATCAGCAACTGGAGCAAACGCGGTAATGACGAGAGACAATGGAGACCTCACGCTAAACTCTTCCCCGTCATGATGCCAACGGCTGGTCATCGACATCGAGTCTTTACCAACCGGAATCGAAATACCGAGCGCCGGACATAGCTTTGTTGCAACTGCCTCGACTGTCTCAAACAACGCGGCATCCTGCCCCGGTTCGCCCGCAGCTGCCATCCAATTTGCACAAAGATGAACATCTGATAGTTCCGCAATCCCAGCGCTCGCGATGTTCATGATGGCCTCAGCCACCGCCATCTGGCCACTCGCGATAGGGTCAATAAGGGCAAGTGGCGCTCGCTCGCCAATAGCAATTGCCTCACCACTCGGGCTATCAAAACCTGCTGTTGTAATACCCGCATCCGCCACCGGAACCTGCCAAGGCCCTACCATCTGGTCTCGGGCGATCTGTCCACCAACGCTTCGATCGCCTATCGTAATCAAAAAAGTTTTGTCCGCAACCACAGGTAATCGCAACACTCTGTCCAAAGCGTCTACTGTGTCAACATCATCGAAATAGTTTGATTGAAATGTTGGCGAATGAGAACGAACCTCGCGGTGCATCCGAGGCGTATTACCAAACAGCAGAGACATCGGCAGATCTACAGGATTTTCCTGTGTGTCGACCAAGTCGCCGGCGTCACCGTTTTTGACTAACTGCAGTTGCAGAGATTCTGTGGCCTCTCCGACCACACTGAAAAGGCACCGCTCCCGAACGCAAATTTCTCTAAATCGGTCTATATTTTGGGGCGCAATTGCAAGCACATAGCGCTCTTGCGCCTCATTACACCAGAGTTGCATCGGCGATAACGAAGAATCATCAGACGGGATCTTATCAAGATTTATTTTTGCCCCAAGACCCGCATCCGATACCAGTTCCGGCAAAGCATTTGAGAGACCGCCAGCCCCGACGTCGTGAATCGAGACGATTGGATTGCTATCGCCAAGTGAGATACAGCGGTCAATGACTTCCTGGCATCGCCGTTGCATCTCCGCATTTCCTCGCTGGACCGACGTAAAATCGAGTCGCTCGTTGCTCTCTCCGGAATCAACACTCGACGCCGCACCGCCGCCCAAACCAATCAACATCGCAGGGCCGCCGAGCACAACCAGATACGCGCCCGGCTGAATTTTCTGCTTTTTGACATGCTGCTCTCGGATGTTGCCCATACCGCCCGCAATCATGATCGGCTTGTGATATCCATAGCGGTGATTCGTCACACCTTGTTCCGTCAGTGTCTCCAAAGTTCGAAAATAGCCCGCAATATTCGGTCGGCCGAATTCATTATTGAAAGAAGCGGCCCCCACAGGCGCTTCCAGCATGATCTGAAGCGGCAGAGCGATTCTCGAGGGACTTTGCTCGCCTAATTCCCATGACATCGGCAACCCAGGGACCCGTAAATTTGAGACGGAAAAACCGGTTACCCCCGCTTTTGGCTTCCCCCCGCGACCGGTTGCACCCTCATCACGAATCTCCCCACCCGAGCCCGTTGCGGCACCCGGAAACGGCGATATGGCGGTGGGATGATTATGCGTCTCTACTTTAAGAACCATATGAAGGGGTTCAGTGATCTGCGCATATTCAGCGGAATCAGGACGAGGGAGAAACCACGAAGCCGGATAGCTTTTGATTACGGCGGCGTTATCAGCGTAAGCCACAAGTGTCTTAGCGCCATTTTCCGCATGCGTCTGACGAATCATTCCAAACAATGAACGCGTCTCTGCCTTTTGATCGATCATCCAGGAGGCATTAAAGATTTTATGTCGACAATGCTCAGAATTGACTTGAGCGAACATCATCAACTCGGTATCAGTTGGATTTCGACCCAGAGCCAAAAAGGAATCGTAAAGATAACCACACTCCTGATCGGTCAACGCAAAACCCTGGATCTCGTTAGCCTTCTTCAGGGCTTCAATCCCACCGCCGATCAGATCAATAAATTCCGGAGCGCCCGGCGACCGATTTTCAAATATTTCGAGGAGTGCCTCAAAGTTGGTCGCGACTGACTCGATCATTTTGTCATGCAGGATGTCAATAATCTCAGCATCAGTCTGGACATTCTGACCCACATTTCCAAACTGCCAAATAACCCCTCTTTCGACTCGGCGAACTGAATCGAGTCCACAATGATGGGCAATCTCAGTTGCTTTTGTGGACCATGGCGACCGTGTTCCAGAGCGCGGCGTGATCGCCACCGCATCTTTAAATCTGCTCGGGAATGAAGCCGAACTGTCCGAAGCATCCAACAAGTTCTCAAGAACTTCTAATGTCGCTTGATCAAGCTTCCTTTCAACATCAACGAGATAAAAAAAATACGCTGAGAGATCGACGAGCGGGTATCGCGCGTGGCGAACTCGAGCGGCCACCCTTTCGAGCTTAAAAGCCGTTAGTGCGGGTCCACCATCAAGGATCAGCATTGGACCAGTCGCTAATCTGACTCACCTATTGCAGGAGAAGAAAGATCAAGTCCCAAACGATGAGCCACCTCTTCATAGGCCTCGACAACGCTTCCAAGACCCTGTCGAAAGCGATCCTTATCCAGCTTTTTTCGAGTTTCTTTATCCCATATACGGCAACCGTCGGGCGTAAATTCATCACCCAGCATTAACTTTCCATCACACCGGCCAAACTCGAGTTTGAAGTCAATTAACAGCATGCCGCTATCCAAGAAAAGAGCTTTTAAAATCTTATTTACTTCAAAAGTCTGGCGTTTCATCTCACCCACTTCTTCAGCAGTGGCCCAGCCAAACGAGTCGATGTGATACTCGTTGATCATGGGGTCATGTAGTTGATCGTTCTTCAGGAAAAATTCAAACACAGGAGGATCTAAATCAACCCCATCTTCGATACCCAACCGTCGACAAAGGGAGCCGGTTGCCATGTTTCGAACGACACACTCGACGGGAATCATATCGAGTCGCTTGACCAGTGACTCATTATCTCCACAAAGCGCATCGAAATGCGTCGACACACCCTGACGCTCCAAATGCCCCATAATGAATGCATTGAAACGATTATTGACCATTCCCTTGCGCGCGAGCTGCTCCACTTTTTCGCCATCGAAAGCCGATGTATCGTTTCGAAATTCAAGCAAAAGTTTGTCAGGATCTTCTGTTAAAAAAACAGATTTTGCCTTCCCCGAATAAAGTATTTCGCCTCGATTCATTAATAAATAGCCCTCTGGGGTTTTCTTAAATTACACCAACTGCCTGCATTGCCTCTCTGACAACTTCTTGATTAGCGACTGACAACGGTAGAAGGGGGAGTCTGATTCCGGCACCAATGATGCCCTGCTGCTGAACCGCCCATTTCGCCGGAATAGGATTGGATTCAACGAACAGCGCTTGATGCAACTTCTCAAGCTGCGTATTCAGGTCACGAGCCTCCTTTACGTTTCCGGCTACAGCAGCCGCGCACATGCGGTGCATTAACTCAGGGGCAACGTTAGCCGTCACTGAGATCGTACCTTTTCCACCTGAAAGCATCAGCTCACACGCTGTCCCATCTTCGCCTGAATACACCATAAAGTCCTGAGGAGACCGATTAATCAGATCCCGCCCCCGATCAAGATCGTTAGTGGCATCTTTAATAGCGACAATGTTTTCAATCTTTGCCAAACGCAGCGTGGTGTCGTTATGCATATCGACCGCTGTTCGTCCCGGAACGTTATATAAGATTTGAGGAATCGCAACCGCTTCGGCAATCGTTCGAAAATGCTGGTAAAGACCCTCCTGAGGGGGCTTGTTGTAATACGGTACCACCAAGAGGCATCCATCAACTCCTGCAGCAACGGCACGCTCTGTCAGAAGAATCGCTTCTGACGTCGAATTTGCGCCTGTTCCCCCGATCACCGGAATACGCCCTGCGACCGCCTTCACGGTTCTTTCGATAACCTCCGCGTGCTCGTTATGATCAAGCGTCGCAGACTCACCCGTAGTTCCAACGGAAACGATAGCATCAGTGCCTTGTGCAATATGATGCTCAACAAGCTTTTCAAGTGCTGGCCAATCAACTGAGCCATCGGTATTCATTGGGGTGACCATTGCCACCATGCTGCCGGTAAACATCAGGATACTCCTTGACGAAAAAAGATTTTAAACCCTAAAACGCTTAGCCTTTCGGCGAAAGGTCGATGGTACTTGTGGCCTCTCGCCAGCACAAGGTCGAAGATCAGACAGTTGACAAACGCTTTGCCAGGTTCTCTTTAAGAAGCGTCGGTCTAAAAATGCCATTTGAGCTCGTTTTCATCAATTGTGGCCTCGGCGCCAATGCCAAGCGGAGCATTATTTTCAATATGGCCAAAATCAGTTGAGGAAAAAACGGGGCAAGGCGTTCGCTCGGCCAGTTCGGCCAAAAGCCATCTGGACTCAGCTAGGTCGCTAAAACACTCCGTAAATTGACCAAAAACCACCGCCCGAACCCCAGTCAACAATCCTGCATCCAGCCACTGTCGCCAGTCTCGCAGGATCCGGGGAGCCGTTTCGCCCGTATCTTCAAAAAATAAGATGTGTCGAGAAAACCTTTGAGGCAAATACTGCGTGCCAATTAAATTACTTAAAACACTTAAGCACCCGCCAAATAACTGGCCGGCGATCGGGCCAGTCATCGGCTTCGAACCCTCGACAGGGCTGAGCTTGAGATCCCCTGACCAAGGGCCGCCCCACCCCGTGCTTAAAAGGTCGATCAAATTTGTGACCGTCACATCATTTTGCCAGAGAGGAGATCCCGGCATAGGCGCGTGCAAAGAGGGCCATCCCAGAACTGTAAATAACCCGCTTTGAAGTGCTGTCACGTCTGAAAAACCAATCAAACATTTACGCTTCGATCTAGCGACCCGCTCCCACTCGATGCGACTCAGTAGGTCGCTCGCGCCATATCCTCCTCTGGCACTTAATATTATTCCCACTTCATCACTTTGGAGCGCGGCACTCATTTGGGCTGATCGCGCCAGAACCCCGGCCTCTTCCAAACGGGATAACGTTGATAACCCCAACGACTCATAGCTGACATCCAGCCCCGCCTTTCGAAGCAAAGATAGATGCCGATCAAGCAATTCTGTAACCGGGGGACCGCACGGTTCGATAACTTTAATCAATTTATTGGTCATTACTTATTCAAAAATGTCTACTTTGTAATCCCAGATCCGGAATCCGTTAATACCCTTTTTGAATCAATCTGCATCACAAGGTGGAAAAGATCCCTCTCATCAAAAGGATAGCTCATTTGCGCCAGCAACGCGGGTCTTATAGCATAAACAACTTCCCAAGGACTTCGCCAGGGTCCGTAATAATCGAGATCAAGCCCAATGTCCGTTGCTGTGGTATTAAAAGGTTATCCGCGTCTTTCCGAAACATTTATCGCTCAGGAAATTCAAAGTCTCCAAAAAGCGGGCTTGGACCTCGAGCTGATTTCGCTCCGACACCCGACGGATACCGCGGTCCACCCGGTTCATCGGGAAATCAACAAAACAGTTCTCTATCTTCCAGAGTATCTCTGGCAGGAATCGACGCGAGTGATTCGAGCGTGGTGGCGGATCCGAAAATCACCCCATTACTCGCGCGCGCGAAGGGTGTGGCTCAATGATTTAAAACGCGATTTAACCCCAAACCGCATTCGCCGATTTGGCCAATCCCTCGTTCTCGCGAATGAACTGTCAGATGGCGTCACCCTAATTTATGCGCACTTTTTACACACGCCGTCCTCAGTGGCTCGTTATGCGGCCCTTCTACGAAATCTGCCTTGGTCCTTTTCCGCCCACGCAAAAGATATCTGGACAACGCCGGAGTGGGAAAAGCGCGAAAAAATCACAGACTGTGCCTGGGGGGTTACCTGCACGGAGACAGGGAGTGTCCATCTCAAAAGCCTAACCGACTCGCCCGACAAAATTACCCTGCTCTACCATGGTCTCGATATTCGCCGCTTCTCGGAACCGTCATCATGTGATCAAAAAAGCAATGATGGAACATCTCGCAATAAAACTCTTCGACTCTTTAGTGTCGGGAGAGCAGTTCCCAAAAAAGGATTCTTTATCTTGCTCGACGCACTCGCCGCTCTCCCCCAAGATTTTTACTGGCATTGGCAGCACGTCGGTGGCGGCAGTGACTTAAGAAAACTTCAGGCGCACGCTGCCGATCTTGGGTTAAATGAAAAAATTAATTGGCTCGGACCCCGCCCACAAGAAGAAATACTTTCGCTTTATCGTCAGAATGATCTTTTTTTACTACCCAGCCGCATCACCGAAGATGGCGATCGGGACGGCTTGCCGAACGTTTTAATGGAGGCTGCTAGTCAAAAACTCGCTATCGTCTCCACGGCACTATCCGGCATTTGCGAGTTTATCGAGACAGACACTCATGGATTACTTGTCCCGCCCGACGACTCAAGTTTGCTCCTAGCGGCAATTCGAAAGGCAGCTAAACCGGATTTACGGTCAGCGTGGGCGACCGCTGCATTCAAACGAGTTCATCATAGGTTTTCGCACCACGAAAACATTCTTCCGCTCGTGAAACTAATACGCCAGCACCAAGAGTCTACTCAATGAGAATCGGTTTTTATGCGCCGCTAAAATCTCCTTTCTCCGACTCGGTCTCCGGCGATCGAACCATTGCGCGACTTCTCATCAGAGCTCTCGAAATCGGCGGTCACGAAGTTCTGTTGATGAGCGAATTCCGATCGGTGTCAATAAGCGGTGATGAATTTCAGCAGCAAGACCTCGCGCGCCAGGGGCAAAAAGTCGTGAGCGAGATGCTCGACGATCCTAACCATATGGTTCATTCAATCGACATCTGGCTCACCTATCACCTCTACCACAAGGCGCCTGACTGGCTCGGCCCGCAAGCTTCTGAAGCATTAAACATTCCCTACGTCGTTACCGAAGCATCGTACGCGCCTAAACAGATGGCGGGCCCATGGCAGCTTGGACTCAAACAGGTTGAAAAATGTCTATCGGTCGCGTCGGGGGGGATCTCGCTTAACCCAAGGGACGTCGAGTGCATTCAATCACTGCTCAAACCCGACGCAAAACAAATGTTACTCGCGCCATTTGCTGCGGACTCCCCCGATTTTTCTGATTCGCCGGAATCCACAAAACAAACAATGTCCGCAAAATATAGGCTTAAGCCAAATTGCCCCTGGATAATCACCGTCGCAATGATGCGGTCCGGAGATAAATTGAAGTCTTATCTGACGCTTGCAGACGCTTTGGAACACATCACCGACCTCGATTGGCAACTCGTTGTCGTTGGCGACGGCAACGAAAAGGATCAAATTGTTAAAGCGTTCTCCAACACAACAAAACGAGTCTGCTTTACGGGGGTTTTGGAGGAAACTGACATTGCTCAGCTGTTAACAGCCGCCGATGTGTTTGCTTGGCCAGCGATAAATGAGGCATTCG